>NZ_ASZT02000052.1:0-32662 GCF_001006065.1 Sphingobacterium sp. IITKGP-BTPF85 | reverse complement strand
TTTGAGTATGCGCATGTTTATGCTGCAATTAGCTCAATAGCCTACGTTGATTGGGATTAAGGATTATTTGAAATTTTTGTGCTGATTTATAGAACTCTAAATTATTATATTTGTTTGATGATTGCTACTATTGAGGTAATCAAGTAAAAGTTTTTAAGAATGGAACTGCAAGCACTGTATAACTTATTCAAACAACACCCCAGTGTATCCACGGATACACGAAATATTCTACCTGATTCGATTTTTTTTGCTTTAAAGGGATCAAATTTCAATGGAAATGAATTTGCGGAGCAAGCCTTGATTTCGGGTGCCGCTTATGTCGTCATTGACGAAGAGAAATATAAAAAAGATGATCGATTTATACTTGTAGAAGATACTTTAGAAACTCTCCAAGCGTTAGCACATGTTCACCGTAAACAATTGAATATTCCTTTTATTGGTGTAACGGGCACTAATGGTAAGACAACGACGAAAGAGTTGCTGCATGCCGTTCTGTCCAAAAAATATAAAACTTATGCTACAAAAGGAAATTTAAATAATCATATTGGTGTTCCATTGACTTTGTTGGCGATAGACGATGATATTGAAATTGCAATCATCGAAATGGGAGCTAATCATATTGGTGAAATTGATTTTTTATGCAGGATTGCCGAACCCACTCATGGTCTGATTTCAAATGTAGGTAAAGCACATTTAGAGGGATTTGGTTCCTTTGAAGGGGTAAAGAAAACAAAAGGTGAACTCTATGACTGGTTGGAAGCTAATCAAGGAACGTTATTTCTACAGGGAGATAATTCTTTTCTTAAAGAAATGGCAGAACAAAGGCATATTGATAAAGTGGTTAAATATGGATTTTCCGAGTCCAATGCTATTATTGGAAATTTGATTAAAGCAGATCCATTATTGCAGATTGAATGGCATCTTCAACAATCTGAAGAAATATTTCATGCCGATACCCAGTTAGCGGGTTCTTATAATACGGAGAATTTTTTGGCAGCGATAGCTCTTGGACATTATTTTGATGTTCCTCTTGCCCTTATCAATAATGCTATTTCGGAATATAAACCAACAAATAACCGTTCTCAGATAACAAAGACAGATCGAAATACAGTGATCTGTGATTATTATAATGCTAATGCAACAAGTATGGAAGCGGCATTAACAAATATGAGTATCATTGAGGCCACCCATAAAGTTGTCATACTGGGAGATATGTTTGAATTAGGTGAAGAATCTTCTCATGAGCATAAAAAAGTGGTGGAACTGGCAAAAACCATTTCAGGAGCGCGTTTGATCTTTGTCGGTAAAGCATTTTATGAGCATCAGGATGTAGATGGAGAATTTTTTGAAACAACAAGTGATGCGAAAGAAGCTTTATTGAGCAATCCGATTTCGCATGCAACAATATTACTAAAAGCATCGCGTGGAATGGCTTTTGAAAAGCTGATGGATGTTTTATAGATTTTGCAAAAGATATTAGAAAATAAAAAGGAGCTGATCGGCTCCTTTTTATTTTCTAATCAATTACTATTGAAATAATAGATCGACAATCTGTTTGGCCTCTTTCACATCATGCACTCGAAGTAACTGTACTCCTTTACTGAGGAGAAGTGTATTGAGCACCGTAGTTCCGTTTAGCGCTTCTTGTGGAGTTAGACCGAGTTTTTTATAGATCATTGACTTTCGGGATATTCCACCAAGTATAGGAAGCCCATAATAGTGAAGTTCATCTATCCGATAAAGCAACTCGTAGTTTTGTTCAATCGTTTTTGCAAAACCATAACCAGGATCCAGTATAATATCTTTGACGCCCAATTTTCTTAATGTAGCAATCTTCTCACCAAAATATGTAGCGACATCTGTGACGATGTCCTGATAGGCAGTCAATTGTTGCATATTTTCGGGAATGCCACGCATGTGCATTAAGATATAGGGTACCTGTAATTTTGCAACAGTGGGGAACATTTCTGGGTCGATGGAACCTCCTGAAACGTCATTAATTATATGTACGCCGGCATGTACGCACGCTGCTGCAACATCGGCACGGAAAGTATCTATTGAAAGTATCGCATCAGGGAATGTCTTTGCAATCGCTTTTACAGCAGGTAAAGCTCGATCCAATTCCTCTTGTGAAGTAATTAATGCGGCTCCAGGTCGAGAGGAATATGCACCGATATCAATGATGTCGGCTCCAGCATCTAAAAGGGCCTGAGTCTTGATCAGTATTTGTTCAATATTCTTATTATTTTGCCCACCATCAAAAAGGAGTCCGGAGTAACATTTAAAATTCCCATGATGACGGGACGGTCAAACGTCATGATCCGACCTTTTAAGTTGATGGATTGCGCAGGGGTAGTTTTGATCATTTTCATCTTGTACAAATGTATCAAGCTTATTTAATAAATGCTAAAATTAAAAAGAGGTCAATTTTCGTTAATGAAAATGACCTCCTTTAATTTATTAAACGATCTATTTAACAACTAATACGCCATCAGCAACAAAAGTGATTTCGTTTGTCGTATCTTTTACTTTTGCATAACCATCTACAATCACATTTTTACCAACTAAATCAGCAGGTACAAAATAACTGTAATCAGTAAAGCGTACTGTAATAGGCTCTTTGTCACCCGTTCTTTGAAGTGTCAAGAAGCACCCTTTTTTGGTGCAGACCTGAATAACTTTTCCAGTGACTTTACCGGTGAATTTAGGTGATTTTTCTAATGATTTTTCAAGTTTGTCAACTGTAATAGCATTAGACTTATCCACTTTTTTACCATATTGTACACCAATTTCTGCAGGAGTAATTTCTTTTTGTTGAGCTTGGCCGTTCCAAGAAATACCAAAGGCTAACGCAACAAGTAATACTAATTTTTTCATACTGATCTTATTTTCGGAGAAATTCAAACTTCCCGCTAGGATCTAACTTCATCACACTTGATGACTTCCCGTCACTTTTAGTATGTTGTCCAAACTGAACAACATAATCCACTTGATTTTTAATCTCTTCGGAGATATCATCAAAACACTTTGGTGAATCTTCGCCACTAATATTCGCAGAGGTAGATACCAACGGTTTTCTAAAACGTTGTAAAAGCTGTTGACAAAAGTCGTGATTAACAATACGAATTCCGATTGAACCATCTTCTGCTATAACATTTGGAGCTAAGTTTTTAGCTCCAGAGTACACGATAGTTAGTGGTTTCTCTGCGTATTCAATCAATTGGTAAGCTACTTCTGGAATTTCAGTAACGTAACTTGCCAATTGATTGTCATTATGTAGTAGAATAATCAGACTTTTTTCTTTTGCTCTTCCTTTTAGCTGAAAAACCTTCTCCACAGCCTCAGGATTTGTGGCATCGCAACCAATACCCCAGATTGTATCTGTTGGGTATAAAATCAAACCGCCATTTTTGAGAACTTCTAAAGCTTGATTAATATCGTTTCTATCTACAAATTGACTCATTTTTTATTTTAATTAGGGAATTATACAGCTACGTTGTGATCACGTAAAGCATCATTTAAAGATGTTTTCTTGTCTGTAGACTCTTTACGTTTACCAATGATAAGTGCACAAGGAACTTGATATTCACCAGCAGGGAATTTTTTTGTGTAAGAACCAGGAATAACAACAGAACGCGCAGGTACATAACCTTTATATTCTACTGGCTCAGGGCCCGATACATCAATAATTTTAGTAGATGCAGTTAATACCACATTTGCACCTAAGACAGCCTCAGATTCAACACGGATACCTTCTACAACAATAGCTCTGGAGCCAACAAAAACATTGTCTTCTATGATAACTGGAGCTGCTTGTACCGGTTCTAATACACCCCCAATACCTACGCCGCCACTTAAGTGAACATTTTTGCCGATTTGCGCACAAGAACCTACAGTAGCCCAAGTGTCAACCATAGTGCCTTCACCTACATATGCACCAATGTTGACATATGAAGGCATTAAAATTACACCTTTTGCAAGGTATGCACCTAAACGAGCAGATGCTCCAGGTACAACACGAACACCAATTTCTTTGTAGTTCGTCTTTAATTTCATTTTATCGTAGTAAACGAATGGACCTGCAGAAGATTCACTCATTTCACGGATCGGGAAATATAAGATTACAGCTTTTTTAATCCAGTCATTAACATGCCATCTTGTACCGATTGGCTCAGCTACTCTTAATTCACCAGCATCAAGTTTTAAGATTACAGTACGAATTGCTTCCGCATATTCTTTATATTCTAGAAGTTGTCTATCCTCCCAGGCATCTTCGATAAGTTTTTTTAATTGTTCAGGCATCTTTTATAATTCAAAAATTATCAGTTCTTTTTATTGAAGACAAATATGTTAAAATTTGTTCAATTTATAATGGATAATGAGCAGATTTTAAGTCAATATGACTATTTTTGTACAAATGGCAACAGAAACTGAAAAACTTCGAATCGATAAATATTTGTGGTCAATACGTCTTTTTAAAACACGTAGTCTGGCTACTGAGGCCTGTAAGGCTGGGCGGGTAAAATTGAACGGGCAGAATATTAAGCCTTCCTACGTTGTTAAAGTAGGGGATATCTATCAGGTTCAAAAAGGAATCGAACGTAAGATCGTAAAAGTTCTAGGACTTCTTGAAAGAAGAGTTGATGCGAAGACGGCTGTACAGTTTTATGAAGATCAAACTCCGGAAGAGGAGACAACCGCTTATAAATCGGCATTCCATGCACCAATTTTAACACGAGATCGGGGAGCTGGCAGACCCACTAAAAGAGACCGTCGTGAGATTGATGATTTGAAAGAAGATTGGTGGGAAGATGATGGACAAAGTAAATAAATACATATAAAATAGAAAAAGCTACTAAGTAGCTTTTCTATTTATATAAGTGACAAGATCATCGAAATCAATATCTCCGTGCGATGCATTGAAAAGACATGCTTTGCCTTTTATAATCAAGAGCTGCGGCGACTGATGTTCGATATGCCAAATGGAAGCAATCTGATTCGAAATTTCTCGGAAAGCTAATAAATCTAAATAATAAACATCGTAAGACTTATCTGTTAAATTAGCAAAGCGTTCAAAGTTTTTCTTCGCCATACCGCTAATGCCACAGGTAGTACTGTGTTTAAAAATTGCAGTGACCTGCTCACTACCCAATATTTCCTGTAGTTGGTCTAAACTATTAAGAGGAATCCAGTTAATCATATTATAATTCAGTAAATTTTGAAGCTTCTACGTGTTCGAATGTAGAAACAGTTGTAAATGTACAGCTTTTCTTTTTATTGTTTAGTGCGATAAACGAAGTTGGAAGCTTTAGGCCAGAACCCGCGTCTTTATATTGATCAACCTGAAAATTGACCAGACTTATGGTGTTTTCAAAAGCTTTTATCTCACCCGTATTTTCATTGATGAGTAAATTTCCTTTTATAGGACCGTCATAGAAACTCCCATCATAGCTAACAAACGTGCTCAACAATTTCTCATTATTCAAAAGTTTTACTTTTATATCAGTGAAGTTTATACCTTTTAATTCTGTTATTAGCGGCAATAACAAGAGCTTTAGGTCTTCATTGACCTGCTGCTGAATGTCGCGTTGCAGAGCCGTCTCTATGGTTTTAATCTCAACAGCATTAACAAAGAGTTTAAGGGGCTGCTTGCGTTTGAAATTGAATAAATAAACCAGCTTCTCATTTTTTGTTGATTGTCCTTCAAAGCGGCATTCTCCAGTTTCTCTATTCCATAATAATGATCTGTCGGAAGAGCTGTTAAGCAGATTCGCATTATCATTCCCTGTGCAGGAGAATAAGAGAAATTTAGTATTCTGCCAGTTTTCAATTCCTCCTATGGAGGATTCCAGCTTCATTTGTATATTACTTTCTTGTGCTATTCCCAAGACAGCATTCATTTGCATGATGATGTATAAGAAAGCAATTTTTAGTATAGTCTTCATTATATAAAATATAGATCTTTATAAAAGATAAAATCGACTTCAATATCTTATACAAGACACTGAAGTCGATCAAATACTATAGTGATAACAATATTATCTTATTCTTGTTTGCATTTTGCTAGCCAAGTTTTGATCTGAATAGCTTTTGTCTGGCTCTCGTGTTTAGAGCTCTTATTTTTTAAATTAAAAAAGACATATTAATACTGCGCACTAATATGTGCCATCTGAATAGCAGTGATTGCTGCTTCTTCACCTTTATTCCCATGCTTGCCACCCGCTCTGTCCAATGCTTGCTGTTGATTGTCAGTTGTCAATACCCCAAAAATAACAGGCTTGTTGTATTTTAATGCGACGTTACTGATGCCATTGGCAACCGCGTCACAGATGAAATCAAAATGACGTGTTTCTCCTTGAATCACACAGCCTAAGCAAATGATTGCATCAAATGAATCATCGCGTAACAAAATATCTGCACCCGTTATTAATTCAAAACTACCCGGTACTTCGATGATTTTTATATTTTCTTCTTGTGCTCCATGCTTTTCTAGACCAGAAATTGCACCATTTAAAAGAGCCCCAGTTATTTCCGCATTCCATTGTGCAACAACAATTCCAAATTTAAAAGGATTTGCGTTTGCAACTGTAATGTGTGAAAAGTCCGATAAATTTTTAATACTACTTGCCATATGTAGAACAAACTTAGATAAATTTGCTTAGAAACACAATATAATTGCGCTCATATCAACGTAAATTTATGCATTGGGAATTGTTTCCAGGAAATGCTTTGTAGTTATTTCAATTATAATTGGAGTGGTGTTATTGCACCGTATTTTAGCTGTCATAATAGCTCATATGAGAATTATATAGCATAAAAAAAGGCTGCCTTTGGGCAACCTTTTTTTATGTGTATTTGAGTCAATTCTACAAATGTGCTTGAACACGACCGATAAGACCATCGATCATAGCTGCTTCTTGACTTTCAGGGAAATCAGTCTTTATTTTTTTATACGTTTCTTCAGCTTGCTTGAACTCATTCTGAGCTTCGTAAACTAAACCTAATTTTTTCAAAAATAATGGAGTAGTATAAGAGTTAGCCGATTTATCAGCTGCTTCTTTGTAAAATCCAGCTGCTTTCTTATAATCTTTCAATTCTGAATGTACGTCACCTTTCAATCCAGTAACCAATGGGTCTAGAATTGGACTTCCGGTTGCCGAATAATTTTCTAAAGCTTCGATCGCTTCATTATACTTTCCTTGACGTAAATATAAGCCACCTAGGTATGCATTTGCAATGTTTGCAGATTTTGTATTTGAATATTCATCTGCAATTTCTTTAAATCCTGCAAAAGAACCGTCTCCTTCAATAGCACGATTTTGTAATGAATCTATTGCAGCATATTCTTCAGCTTTAAATATTTCGTTCGCTGCTTTCTCAGCTCTCGGTTGTAGATAAAGTTTTGATATCCAAAATACAATATAATTAACACAAAAATACCACCGACGATAAAAGTGATGCTTTTTTGATTGTCCTGAAAAGATGAACCTTGTGAAGGTTTATTCGCTTGTCCAGCGTTATTTTGGTTTTGATTTTTAGACATTATGATTCAATGAAAAAATATAGATTGCAAAAATACAATTTTACGGTAAATATGCAAGCTTTTGTAATTATAATAAACGTTAAACTCTATTAATTAAGTCTTTCTCTGCCTCAATTTCTTTATCTATCTGTTCGTAGATTGAATTTTGGCTTTTAAATTCTGGCACAATCCTTTTCATTTCTAAAACAACATTATGCTTATTTTGCTGTTTAATACCGGTTACTAAGTTCTCAAGGTGATGATTAACCTGTTGAAAATCGTTTTCCCGAACTTTTGCAATCATAATTTTTTTATGATGCGTTGGCATTGTGTTCTCTAAATCATTCAGAAGCTCCTCGTAAAGTTTTTCTCCGGGACGTAAGCCTGTGAACTTAATTTCGATATCTTGATTTGGAATAAAACCAGAAGTTTGATCATTTTATTCGCTAATTCGATGATTTTAACAGATTTGCCCATGTCAAAACGAAAATCTCACCACCTTCTCCCATCGATCCAGCCTCTAATACCAATTGGCAGGCCTCTGGAATTGTCATAAAATACCTCGTTATTTCGGGATGTGTAACGGTTACGGGACCTCCTTTTTCAATTTGATCTCGAAACGTGGTATAACAGATCCATTTGAGCCTAATACATTACCAAAGCGCGTCGTAATAAACTTGGTTTTAGCATTGACATGCTCATTACTTTGTAAAAAGTGGTTGAAGGATTGGACATATATCTCAGCAATCCTTTTCGTTGCACCCATAATATTTGTCGGGTTTACCGCTTTGTCTGTTGACACAAACACGAATTTTTCCGCACCATATTCAACCGCAAGATTTGCGATATTTTTAGTGCCAACAACATTTGTGTGTACTGCCTCTAAAGGATGGTTCTCCATCATCGGAACATGCTTGTAAGCTGCAGCATGATAAACATAATGCGGTTTGAAAGTTTCAAACATGAGCTTCATACGGTCAATACTACGTACGTCACCAATAAATGAATGATAAACCTGTAATGGAAACTCGTCCTGTAAATCCAGCTGTAAGTTATGCAAAGGTGATTCTGCTTGATCGCACAAAATAATCATCTGTGGTTCAAATTTGCCCAACTGCCTCGCGATTTCACTTCCAATAGAACCAGCAGCACCGGTTACCAGAACACGCTTGCCTTTTAACTGATTTAAAATGTTGTCATTGCTTATCTTTATTGGAGCTCGTTCAAGGAGGTCTTCAATTTTTATTTTTTGAATCTGATTTGGATTTAACTCCCCATTCATGATTTTCTTGACAGAAGGTAAAGTCAATATGGTCACCTTCTTCTCAAGGCAGATGTCAATGATATCATTTTAGATTCTAAGGGGATATTGTGAGAAGCAATGATGACCTCTTCAATGTTCAGATTGATAATAACCTGTCCTAGTTTCTTCGGGTCAAAAATTTTAATTCCATCAATTACTTTTCCGATTTTTTGTTCATTGTCATCTAGATAACCGACAATGGCATTTTTGGAACGTGTATCGTGATCTAACGTTCTTTTAACGGCAATACCAAGGTCGCCAGCGCCGTAGATCAACGTATTGCGTCTGTCACTTCTTATATTTTTTGTATAAACAAAGAATATTTTAATAAATGTTCTGTATGTCGTGAGCAATAAGAAACAAAATAAGGCATATAAAATAATGAGTGAGCCAGGTAGAGTGTGTTGATCTCCAGTCGCGAGTAATACCGTTTTGATAACGAAGAAAACAAGTACTGCGAATACAATTGCTGTAAGAATTCGAATGGAATCAACAGCACTGGTATAGCGTATAATGCCCGTGTGCATCTTAAATAAATAAAAGGAAGTTGCTGTGACACTCATTGCATAAATCAGTCTGATCGCAAACTCAGATGTATTTATGAAAGCAAAATCAAAACTGTAATAGATGATATTTGCCAAGGTAAAGGCAAATATTGCCGTAAAGATATCTAATACAAAAATAATCCAACGTGGAACAATATTAAGTTTATTAAACATAGTTTTGTTTTAGTGCTTAGTTGGACAAATGTAACTTTTTTTCTAAACAGGTAGGCATATAAGTACTTAATTTCTTTTGCTTAGCTTAAATAAAAGTAGTAAATTTAAAAAGTAATGCATGAAAATAAATGAGTGACTTAAGTAAATTGGCAAGTCAAGCAATGATACAGCCACAAGAGACTTTATCAGCGACTGCTTCTAGGGAAAAAAGATTGTTTATTGGTATACCCAAGGAAATTGCATTTCAGGAGAGAAGGATTTGTTTGACACCACTGTCAGTCGGTCTTTTGGTAGAAAATGGCCATGAAGTTATTATGGAAACCGGTGCCGGTTTAGGATCTAATTTTTTGGATCATCATTACAGTGAACAAGGTGCTCGTATTGTCTCATCTGCTGAGGAAGTTTATCAAGCGGATTGTATTGTGAAAATATGCGCACCAACTTTTGAGGAAGTAGGAATGATGAAGCAAAATCAGATATTGATGTCTTCACTACAGCCTTCATTATTAGAGCTACCTGTTCTGAGAGCGCTTATTCAAAAAAAAATTACTGCTTTATCTTTCGAATATCTGCGCGATGAAGGAGGCTGTTTGGCAGTAGTCCGAGCAATGGGAGAAATTGTTGGTGCTACTTCAACTTTAATCGCTTCTGAATATTTAAGCAATAGTTTTGGTGGTAAAGGCTTAATGTTGGGAGGTATTACAGGTGTTCCGCCGACAGAAATGGTCATTATTGGTGCCGGAACAGTTGGAGAATATGCGGCAAGGACAGCTATTGCGCTGGGTGCACAGGTGAAAGTTTTTGATAATTCCATTTATAAATTAAGACGTCTCCAAAATAATCTAGGAAGTCGCGTATACACTTCTATTATCCAACCTACAATTTTGAACAAAGCTGTGAAAACCTGCGACGTGGTCATCGGTGCTTTACGCTCAAAAAATGGGAGAACTCCTTGTGTTATTTCTGAAGAAACGGTTTCAGAAATGAAACCTAATTCTGTTATTATAGATGTAAGCATTGATCAAGGGGGATGTTTTGAAACTTCAAATATCACATCACATGATACACCGACCTTTAGAAAATATGATGTCATTCATTATTGTGTCCCTAATATTGCTTCTCGGGTGGCGAGATCTGCAACCTATGCATTAACAAATATTTTTACACCAATACTACTTGATATTGCTGAGCAGGGAGGTGTCAAAAATGTCATTTGGAAAAGTGCAGGAATTAGAAGTGCAACCTACTTATACCAGGGAATATTGACCAATAAGGATATTGCTTCAAAATTTGAAATGACAGCCAAAGATTTGGATTTAATTATAGTGACCAATTTGTAATTCATGAAACTTACTTTAATGATTATTCTTTTTTCAGTTGTTTTTCAAGCAACAGCGCAAGAAAAGTTTGCCTTATATAATGACAAGATCCCAAATTCTATCAATACAGATACGGCCAGATACAATCGAAATATTCCAGAAATATTTGTTTACAAGCCAAGTGCAGCTGTAGATAAGGGTATGGGTGTGTTGATTATTCCAGGCGGTGGCTATGCACATATTGCTATGGATCATGAAGGACACGATGTTGCAAAAGAGTTGAACAAAGCTGGTTTTACGGCTTTTGTTCTTAAATATCGATTACCTTCGCCGAATATCATGGTCGATAAGAGCATTGGACCAATACAAGATGCGCAGCGTGCCATGCAGTATATCCGCAGTGGTTTTCCTTTATTGCATAAAGTCGGAGTTATCGGTTTTTCAGCAGGAGGGCACCTTGCATCTACTTTGCTTATCAGTTCAAAACGTGGTTTCATTGCTAATCCGTCACAGTTATCTTTAGCGCCCGATTTTGCCGGATTGATTTATCCCGTTATCTCCATGACTGACGCTATTACGCACAATGGTTCTAGAATCAACCTTCTCGGAGAGAATCCATCTCCAGAGCAGATTGCCAAATTTCATCTGAACAGCATGTGACCTCAGATCTTTGTCCTGTATTTTTTGTTCACGCAAAGGATGATAAAGCGGTTCCTATTGAAAACAGTTATGTGATGATCAAAGCACTGGATAAAGCTCATGTTAAAAATAAGCTATTGACTTATGAGGAGGGGGGACACGGTTTTGGTTTGATTAATAAGACAAGTTCAGTAGCTTGGTTAGATAGTTTTGTAGATTGGGTAAATCATTTATAATATATTATTGAAATGAAACATATTTTAGGACTTATTTTTAGTTTTTTATTTTTAATAGCCGAAGCACAAACTTCTGATGGAGGATGGAAAGTGCCTCTTAATGCAGCAAGTCCCGCATTTGTAGTTCCCAAGAAAGATGGAACTTCTATTGCTAGTACCGATTTGAAAGGAAAAGTGGTGTTGCTTAATTTCTTCGCAACCTGGTGCCCTCCATGTCGAGAGGAATTGCCTCGCTTGCAGAAGGAAATATGGGAAAAATATAAAGATAACCCCAAATTTGAATTAATGGTACTGGCGCGTGAGCAGGATTGGAATAAAATTGATCCCTTTGTTGCTGAACACAAATATTCCCTACCATTTTATCCGGACTTGAAAAGAAATGTATTCGGTTTATTTGCAGACCAAGGTATTCCACGCAATGTCGTACTCGATGCCCAGGGCAATGTTATTTACCAGTCCCTTGGGTATGAGAAAAAAGAGTTTGATCAATTAATTGCTCTTATTGATCGTCTTTTACTTAAAGACTGATATATTGCGCGATCTTAACGGCTACAGGTTGTCCTATTTGGATTGAGACCGGAGTCGTACTGATGGCATGTAGTTGTAAGGCATGATTTGTAATTACTAATTCATAATAAAAACCTCTAAAGCGGATATCGGTTAATGTGAAATCATGCGTTGTCTCCGATGCCGTTATAGATACCCATTCTTGATGAATGATGATGGTTGTATCACTTTGGATTTGAAGCAATTTCGCATCTGTGCTACTCAGAATATTGCTTTTAGCTAATAAAAGTGCTGTGTATGGATTAGTTGGTCTTTCGTAAAGTTCCCGTGGATGGCCTTGATCCAATATCTTACCATCTTTCATTACAATAAGATCGTCGGCCAGTGCCAATACTTCTGTCGGATCATGGGAAACAAGTATGATCGTAAGGCCTGTCTCGACCACAATTTGTTTGATGTCTTGTTGCAATGTGTCTCGGAAAGAGGCATCAACCTGATTGAAGGGTTCGTCCATCAATAGTACTTGTGGATCATTTACCAATGCTCTGCAGATCGCAACACGTTGTTTTTCTCCACCGCTGATGTCAGCAATTCTTTTCTTTGCAAGATGATCAATCCGCAGTCTTTTTAGGATTGCAGCAGTTTTTGTTTGTTTGGCTTCGATATTTGTATTTGGCAATTGGGAAGCGACATTATCCCAAACATTGGCAAATGTGTTTAAGTCATCAAAACCCTGGGAAACCAGCTTCATCTCTTGATGCCCTGGGATTAGTTTATCTTTTCTTGTTGGAACTAACCAGCCTTTGTAACGAACTTCACCGGTTAATGGCTCTAATAGACCATAGATGAGACGAAGTAATGTGCTTTTCCCACTGCCGGATTCTCCGATAATAGCCGTGATTTTACCTTCTTGGATTCCTATATTTGCTTGCTGTACGGCTAAACTTTCCGAATTTTCTAAAAATGAAAAACTAAGATTTTCAAGATGGATGTAAGGAAGTCCAAGGACCTCTTTATCAAAGGGAACATACTGACAAGAAGATTGTGACATATTTTGCAAAATAAAAAAGCCGAATGTTATAATTCGGCTTAAAATTAAGCATTTTAATATTATTCTACCCTAAAAACCTAGCGTCAGGCCAAAAGTAAAATTATTTAAACCCTGTTGATCAGGACTATTTTCGAACATATCATTGAAATAATATTTGACAAAAACGCCCATTGAATCATATCCAAGCCGCGCAAAGGCACCATACTGGAAGCTGGCCAAATTGTAATTATCTTTAAATTTTTGGCTGCCTTGTTCATTACTTTTTAAACGTTGACTACCTTTTATTAAAATTCCGGTCATTGCGCCGACAGCAAGTTTCGCACGCTCACCATTTTTAAACCTTTTACTTCTGAACTCAAATGTTAACGGAACACGTAGGTAGGTTGATGTAAATACATTCTTCTTGTAAGTGATGTCATCCGGGTAGGAATAGTCCAAAGGAGTAGCGTCCTGATCCAGCAAAACATTATGTTTCAACCTCAGATAGTTCCATTCAAAACCTGTCGATATATACGTTTTGAATCGATCATTGAACCTAAGACCAAATTGAGCAATATCGAAACCAAAGTTTGAAGCTTTTTTATATTCTAAAAATTCGTTATTCTCATTTAATGTAAAGCTACCATCATTAATTAACCTTGAAAATCCCCAATCTATGCGAGAAAAAGTGATGCCACCAAATATTTTTGGATATTTTGAAACAGCAGGTGTGTTTTTGTCATCAATTTTATCACTGTCTTCTTTGCCTAAAATGCTTGTTGAAATATTAATTTTTTTAGTGCTGTCCTGTTGTGCATATGCTTTTACTAGAAGGCAGGATGTTAAGATACCGATGATTGCGAACGATAGAAAATATTTTTTCATATGGAAAGAGTTTATTTAGGTTTTACTTTTTTCTTTTTTTATTTTTAACGAGACTATTAAGTAGATCAATCTGTAATGTTCCCTCGTCATCATTGCTGAACTGAACTTCTGAACCATTCCCTTGATTGATGGTTTTGCTCAAAATGTTGAGCACCTTAGTAACAACATTCTGTTTGCTTTCGCTGGTTGAAGCCATCATACTTTCTTCTTCGTCCGGGTTTTCAATAATGGGTTTGATCGGGATGTATTCCATTGCATGTGCTATTTGTGCTTGTGAATCCACAACTACTAGCATCGGTTGTTCTGCTGTTATTTTTAGTTTTTTAAGCGCTACCGCTTCATTGATCTGTGCAATTTTCGGTGGCATTGATTTTATTTGATAATCAGTTTGCGTATCCTGAGTTTTTTCGGGTACAGTTTTGACGGCAAATCGGACAGGCTCTTCATTAGTTTCTATCAAATCTTCTACTACATTCTTTTGTTCTTTTTGGGTAGCTGTATCTTTTTTCCGATTAACAATGTTTGTGGTTTCCACGATGCTTGCTGACTGCTTCATGACCAATAGACTAAAAATCCCAATACAAATGAGGGTCGCGGCGATGCTAACAAGCGGTTTTAACCACTTTATTTTTTTCTTGATTGGTACAATTTTCTGTTCATCAAGATCCGCTTCTATTTTATTCCAGATATCAGCGCTAGGCTGTATATCAAGTTTGTCAATATGATCGCGGAATAATTTGTCGATTTCTTCATTTTTCATAACGTAAATGCCTCAATTTTTAATAATCTTGTTTTCAGCCACTGCCTTGCTCTTGATAACTGTGATTTTGAATTTCCCTCACTTATGTTGAGCATTTCGGCAATTTCTTTGTGTGTATAGCCTTCTACAGCATAGAGATTAAAGACTGTACGGTAACCAATGGGTAATTGATGAACGATTGACATTAAATCTTTGTAATGTATCTGATCGGTAGCGTTGTTATTCGGAATTTCATGGATAATGTCGTTATCGAGAGACTCTACATAAACAATTTTGTTTTTTCGCTGTATTTCAATAGCCGTATTGACCATAATTCTTCGTATCCAGCCTTCGAGAGACCCATTTTCTGAAAACAGGTGTCCTTTAGTGAAGACTTTTACAAATCCGATTTGCAGTATATCCTCCGCTTCTACGCTGTCTTTTGCATAGCGTAAGCAAACAACAAACATTTTTTTAGAAAAAAATTGATATAGATGGTACTGAGCTTTTCTATCTCCAGTGAGACATTTTTTCCATGTTGAATCTATACTTACGTTTTCCAAAATTTAATCAGTTTATATTAGGAAGACGTAAGATATTTAGGAAAGGTTGCATGGGGCGCAACTATTTTATAATTATTTTTCGACTTGTAGGTGATGTAATCTCAATTTCAATTGTTTTTGCATCATCAGGCAGTAAGTTTGGGATTTTATTCGGCCATTCGATAAAACAATAATTTCCAGAATAAAAATAATCCTCATAGCCAAAGTCATAGGCCTCTTCTTCTTCTTTTATTCTGTAAAAGTCGAAATGAAAAATTGTGCCCTGTGGTGTGCTATATTCATTTACAATTGAAAATGTGGGACTTGAGGTGTTGTCTTGTACTTGCAAAGCTTTGCAAAGTGCTTTTATAAAGGTTGTTTTTCCCGCACCCATATGACCGTAAAAGAGAAATACACGATCATCAGGAAAAGACTTTAAAAGTAGTTCTGCAGCATGATCTAATTCTGAAAGTTGATTGACTTCGATTATCATGCTGCAAAATTACTTATTTGGAAGTATAAGTAGCGAAAGGAATAATCATTTCTTCCAATGAAATACCCCCATGCTGAAAAGTTTCATTAAAATAATTGACAAATTGATTGTAATTGTTTGGGTATACAAAGTATGAATCCTCTTTTGCAAAGACAAAGCAGGAGCTCATGTGCAACTTTGGTAATTGAGCGTCATGTGGATTCTTAATTAAGAACACGTCCTTGTCAATAAAATTTAGATTCTTACCCTGTTTATAGCGTAAATTGGTATTTGTATTACGGTCACCAACAATCTTGCTCGGTTTTTTTACTTTAATTGTTCCATGATCTGTTGTGATGATCACTCGAACATTACGCTGGGACAGCCATTTCAAGGCTTCAAATAAGGGCGAGTGTTCAAACCATGAAAGGGTTAAAGAACGGTAAGCCGCTTCATTGTTTGCCAATTCGCGAATCATAGCCATATCTGTTCTTGCATGCGAAAGCATATCGACAAAGTTGTAGACTAATATATTCAGATTGTTCTGGATTAAATTGCTCAGATTGTCCACGACATCTTTCCCCTGATCTAAGGTTAAGACCTTTGTATAGGAGTGTTTTATAGGCTTCCGGTAGACACGCTGGATTTGGTCTTCTAAAAATTTGTCTTCATATAAATTTTTACCACCTTCATCTTCATCGTTCTGCCACATTTTTGGAAATCGCTTTTCCATTTCTAAAGGCGTCAGTCCACTGAAAATCGCATTTCGGGCATATTGAGTCGCGGTCGGTAAAATACTGTAGTAAGTATCTTCTTCCTCTAGTCTAAAATAATCGGTGATTACTTCGTTGATCACTTTCCATTGATCGTAACGCAAATTGTCAATTAAAAAGAAAAATGTAGGTTTATCTTCCGTTAATTGCGGAAATACCTTTTTCTTAAATAATTGATGCGAAAGTATTGGAGCTTGATCTGGAGCTTTCATCCAATTCAAGTAGTTCTTTTCGATAAATTTGCAGAATTGAACATTTGCTTCCGATTTTTGCATTGTCAAGATTTCATGCATGCCCGCATCTTCAAGTTTCTCGAGCGAAAGCTCCCAATAGATCAGCTTTTTATATGCCTCGGACCATTGTTGATAATTCAGATCATCATTTAATACCATACCAAGGTTTCTAAAGTCCTGTTGATATGCCATCGATGTTTTCTCGTTAACAAGTCTCTTGTTTTCCGTCAGTTTTTTGATAGTCAGGAGAATTTGCTTCGGGTTAACGGGTTTTATAAGATAATCGTCAATTTTAGAGCCTATGGCATCCTCCATGACATGTTCTTCTTCATTTTTTGTGACCAGTACAGTAGGTACGGTAGGATTAATGGATTTTAAGATTGCTAATGTCTCTAAACCTGTTAAACCCGGCATATTTTCATCTAAAAATACTAGGTCGAAAACACCTTCTTTAAAAGCATCCACCGCATCATTTCCATTATTTACTGTTTTGACTTTATAGCCTCTTTCTTCTAATAAGAGTATATGAGGTTTTAAAAAATCAATTTCATCATCAGCCCAAAGTATATGTGTTTTTTGCATATTGTAATATTTGCTATAATCAAAATCGATTAAATTCCAATTGTTTTAGTGTTTAGGTAGCTGGAGTAATAATCACTTTTTTTTGATATTTTCATTTAAACTATACGAACTTAAATAAAAAAGGAGCTTTACCTATTATTTTTAACACTTGTTAACCACTTAAACTAATTATATTTGTATTTATAATTTAACTCCTAGGACAGGAAAATAAACTGGCTCATCTTTAACTCATTTGATGAACAATTAAAGTTAGCTATTGTTTTGGCGCTATATGTTAGAAGAAATGCATTCATAAATTGAATAAGAAAAAAATATTAAATGATCCTGTCTATGGATTTGTTTCCATTCCATCGGGATTGATTTTTGAGCTTATACAGCATCCTTATCTGCAACGACTTCGCTATATTAAGCAAGTCAGTATGACACATTTGGTGTATCCTGGAGCGCTGCATACCCGCTTTCAACATGCGATAGGAGCTATGCACTTGATGTCGTTGGCGATTGATACGCTAAAAGGTAAAGGTGTTGATATCAGTGAGGAAGAGAAAGAGGCGGCACTTGCGGCTATTTTGCTGCATGATATTGGCCATGGCCCCTTTTCTCATTCTTTAGAACATACGATTATAGATGGGGTTTCGCATGAATTACTATCTTCTCTTTTAATGGACCGTATCAATAATGAGTTCGGAGGAAAGCTTGATCTGGCCATTACTATTTTTAATAATAAATATCACCGAAATTTTCCATCAGTTAGTTTCCAGTCAATTGGATGCTGACAGAATGGATTATCTAAATAGAGACAGCTTTTTCACAGGAGTATCAGAAGGCGTTATTTCATATGATCGAATTATAGCTATGTTAGCTGTGGTTGATGATCAGATCGTTATAGAAGAAAAAGGAATTTACTCGGTTGAAAAGTTTTTAATAGCGCGTCGATTAATGTACTGGCAGGTATATCTCCATAAAACCGTAGTGGGCGCAGAACAGTTATTAATCAAAATACTGCAACGGGCAAAGCAATTAGCAAGTAGTGGCAACACATTGTTTGCGACACCAGCATTTAACTGGTTTTTGACTCAAAAATTGATAAGAACAATTTTTTAGAAGATGCTTTACACTTGGACTGGTTTACACTTTTGGATGATACTGATATTATGTCTGCTATTAAGACCTGGGCCCATCATGAAGATTCTATATTGCGTATGATGTGTCAGAAATTGATGAGCCGTGAATTGTATCGGACCATTATGAGTAATATGCCTTTCTCAAAAGAATTGATGGATGAGGTTTATCGTCGCGTTAAAGAATATTTTCAGGTAAGTGATGACGAATTGCAATATTACGTTTTCACCCAGGAGATTCAGAACAGTGCTTATGATAGCCACAATGACCCGATTAAGATATTGATGAAGACTGGTGAGATTAGCGATATTGCTGAAGCATCAGATTTATCGAATTTAGAGGCGTTAGCAAAAAAAGTGCAGAAGTTTGTACTGTGTTATCCCAAAGAGCTTGGATATATAGCAATTCCAGCTAAAAAATAATTAAAATATAATAAAAAAACATAGCTTTGTAGCATGCAATTTACTGCTCAACAAATAGCATCCTTATTAAATGGATCGATAGAGGGGAATCCTGATGTAGAAGTTTCAAATTTAGCGAAAATAGAAGAAGCTTCTTTAGGGGATCTTTCATTTCTATCGAACCCTAAATATGAGCAATTTTTATATGAGACTAATGCCTCTATTGTAATTGTTAATGAAGATCAACAATTATTATCAGCCCCCAAATCAACTTTAACGTTGATCCGCGTAAAAAATGCTTATACGGCATTTTCTACATTATTGAACATCTATAATGAAGTTCGCCTGGATAGAAAAGGCAGAGAAGAACCGTCATATATACATGATACTACTACCATCGGTGAGGATGGTTATATCGGAGCTTTTGTCTATATTGGCAAAGGTGGAAAAATCGGTAAAAATGTTAAAATTTACCCGCAGGTTTATATTGGTGATAATGTGATTATCGGTGACAATACGACCTTATTTCCTGGCGTTAAGATATACCAAGATTGTGTGCTGGGAAATAATGTTACTGTGCATTCTGGAACTGTAATTGGTTCTGATGGTTTTGGATTTGCTCCGCAGGATGATGGTACCTATGCTAAGGTTCCTCAAATTGGTAACGTGATTATTGAAGACGATATCGAAATTGGTGCCAATACGGTTATTGACCGTGCTACTATGGGATCTACTATATTACATAAAGGTGTTAAACTGGACAACTTGATTCAAATAGCCCATAATGTAGAATTAGGAAAGAATACTGTAATTGCCGCTCAAACGGGTGTTTCTGGAAGTAGTAAGATCGGTGAAAACGTAATTTTGGGTGGCCAGGTTGGTATTGTAGGCCATATTACTGTTGCTGACAAAAGTCAGGTACAGGCTCAAGCCGGAATCAATAGATCGATTACCGAAGCGAATAAAAAGTGGGCGGGGAGCCCTGTATTGGGTTTTCAATCCAATATGAGATCGCAAGTCATTTATGCGAAATTACCTGATCTTGAAAAACGTGTCAGGGAGTTGGAGCGATTATTAAAGGAAAATTTGAAATCTTAAAAGAACCTTTTGGTCGTTTTTGATTAAATATATGTTAGAAATGAATGTAAAACAAAGAACCATCAAGCAAGATGTGGTCATATCTGGAGTCGGTTTACATACAGGTAAAACTGTATCTATGACAATAAAGCAAGCTCCTGAAAATCATTGGTATAAGTTTAAAAGAATTGATTTAGAAGGTCAGCCAGAAATACTGGTTGATGCTGATAATGTCACAGATACATCGAGAGGTACAACGATTTCTCAAAATGGGGCAAGTGTGAGTACTATTGAACACTTAATGGCTGCTCTGGTAGGTTTACAGATTGATAACGTATTAATTGAAATTGATGGACCCGAAGTACCTATTTTAGATGGTAGTTCAGCCATATTTATTGATAAATTTGAGGAAGCTGGTTTCGAAGAGTTAGAAGCTGATCGTGATTATTTTGAAATTCAGCATGCCATACATTATATAGAATCTGAACGTAAGGTAGAAATTATGGCAATGCCATTAGATGGTTACCGTTTAACGTGTATGATTGATTTTAATTCGCCTGTATTAGGAAGTCAGCATGCTGCTATTAATACCATTGAAGATTTTTCAAAAGAAATATCTTCGTCAAGAACTTCTGTTTTTTACATGAATTAGAAATGTTGGTTGATAATGGTTTGATCAAAGGTGGCGATTTAAGCAATGCGATCGTTATCGTTGATAAAGAAACATCTCCTGAGGAATTGAAGAAATTATCACATTTGTTCAACCGTGATGATGTTACTGTTGCAAAAGAAGGTATCTTGAGCAATATTCAGCTTCGTCATCAGAATGAGCCCGCTCGTCATAAGTTATTAGATATGGTCGGTGACCTCGCTTTAGTTGGTCGACCATTGAAAGGACATGTTATGGCAGCAAGACCTGGTCACGCCGCTAACGTTGCTTTTGCAAAGAAAATCAAAGAGCAAATCCGCAAGGATAAAAATACAAAAAAGATTAAGGTGTACGATCCAAATATGACTCCTGTATATGATACAGTGCAGATTATGAAGATTTTACCTCACCGTCAACCGATGTTAATGGTTGATAAAATATTAGAATTAACAGAAAATCATGTAGTTGGCCTGAAAAATGTTACAATGAATGAAGACTTGTTCATGGGGCATTTTCCTGGGGCGCCAATTTTCCCTGGGGTATTGCAAATTGAAGCGATGGCACAGACAGGCGGGATTCTAGTATTGAATACTGTTCCTGACCCGGAGAACTGGTTGACGTTATTTTTAAAAATTGAAAACGCACGATTTAAAGTGCAGGTAAGTCCAGGTGACACGATTATTTTTAGATGCGATTTGACGGAACCTATCCGCAGAGGCATTGCTAAAATGAAAGGTGTAGCTATGGTAGGTGAAAAAGTTGTTTGCGAAGCTGAGTTAATGGCTCAGATTGTGAAAGTAAAATAATAGTAGAGATGATACAGCCGTTAGCTTATATACATCCAGAAGCAAAGATTGCTCAAAATGTTGTTGTAGAACCATTTGCTACTATCCATAGGGATGTAGTTATTGGGGAGGGAACGTGGATCGGTTCCAATGTGACAATTATGGATGGGGCACGTATTGGTAAAAATTGTAAAATTTATCCAGGAGCAGTTATTTCAGGTGAACCTCAAGATTTGAAGTTCGACGGTGAAATTACAACTGCTGAAATTGGGGATAATACTACTATTCGCGAATGCGTTACTATCAATAGAGGAACAAAAGATAAATTTAAAACAGTAATTGGAAAAAATTGCCTTATTCAGGCGTATAGTCATATTGCACACGATTGTACAATCGGTGATTACTGCATATTTTCAAATAGCAGTACACTAGCGGGACATATTACCGTAGGAGATTATGTAGTTTTGGCAGGTATGGTAGCAGTTCATCAATTCTGTACCATTGGATCGCATGCTTTCGTGACAGGTGGTACATTAGTAAGAAAAGATGTACCTCCGTTTATCAAAGCGGCACGTGAGCCTATTTCTTATGCAGGTATAAATTCTGTTGGATTAAGGAGAAGAGGCTTCTCAGAAGAGCAGATTGCTGAAATTCAAAATATTTATCGTGTTCTATTTGTTCAAAATAGAAATTTAACAAAAGCGGCGGCGATCATTGAGGCTGAATTTCAGGCAACTGAAATTCGTGACGAGATATTAGGTTTTATCCGCAACTCTAATCGAGGTGTTATTAAAGGATTTAATCAAAGGGCTGTCTAATTTTAGATCATTTGAAAATTATTTTAACAGATGTAGGTCGGCGTTATAATCGGGAATGGATTTTTAAACATATTACATATGAGTTTGAATCCGGAAAGTCATACGCCATACTTGGACCTAATGGTTCAGGAAAGTCCACTTTGTTAAAAGTGCTTTCGGGAAGTTTAGTGCCTTCTGCTGGAAGTATTTATTATGAAATGAATGATAAAGCAGTGGATGTTGAGTCTGTTTTTCAATATCTTTCGCTCGCTACGCCCTATGTAGAATTAATAGAAGAATTTACGTTACGAGAGCAAATACAATTTCATTTTAAATTTAAGAATTATCTAAGCGGATATAGTGAACCTGAGGTTGTACACTTATTAGGTCTGGAAAATGCAATAGACAAAGAACTGAAATTTTTTCATCTGGAATGAAGCAACGTGTCAAATTGGCTTTAGCTTGTTGCAGTGATTCTGCTTTCGTGTTATTGGATGAACCAACTAGTAATTTGGATACCGCTGGTGAAGGATGGTACTTAGAATTGGTTGATAAAACAAAGCGTGCAGATCGATTGTTTATCATTTGCTCCAACCAAGAGAAGGAATATAATTTTTGTGACCAGACACTGTCTATTTCCGATTATAAAAGTTGATAATTATTAGATTTTTATTAAAAGATTAGATTTTGTAGTTTTGTGACTCAGAAAATAATTATAAAAGTTTAAATCATGGCAAAAGCATCAGACGTTAAGTCAGGAAATGTTTTAAGATTCAACGGTGAGTTAGTCGCTGTTGAGGAATTTATACATCGTACACCAGGTAATTTACGTGCTTTCTATCAAGCGAGAATGCGTAATGTGAAAACTGGTAAATTAGTAGAATACCGTTTTCGAGTTGACGAAAGTGTTGAGATTGCTCGTGTTGAAACAAACGATTATCAATATTTATATGAGGAGGGAGACTTTTTCGTTGTAATGGACAATACCACTTACGAACAGTTTAATATCCCTAAGTTCTTGTTTGGAACTTCGGCACGATTCTTGAAAGAGGGTATGAACGTAATTGTAGCATTTGAAAGTGATGAAGCAATTATGGCGCATGCTCCTAAAAGTGTTGAATTAGAAATAACGTACACAGAGCCTGCAGTAAAGGGAGATACTTCAACAAATGCATTAAAAAATGCAACAGTGGAAACTGGAGTTGAAATTAAAGTACCTCTTTTTATTAATCAAGGAGATAAAGTAAGAATTGATACGCAAACAGGTGATTACATCGAGCGTGTTAAATAATATTAAGATTTAGGTTTAGGTTGATTATTCGGTCTTGTTAGCACCCAGCTGCAAGGCCGTTTTTTTTCTATTATGATGACCAAAAATGAACTCAGGACATATTATCGGCATTTAAGATCGCAATTAGCTCCGTCTGAAGAGATTGATCTAAATTTGGGTCTGTTAGAAAATTTAAAGCGTTTGGAATGGCAAAACGTGAAATTTTGTCATGTCTTTTTGCCAATACTGAAATTTCATGAACCTAATACGCTGCTACTCATTTCATATTTGCAGGAAAAGTTTCCGGAGATTCAAATTGTTATCTCCAAATCGAATTTACAGTCTAATGTGATGAGTCATTATCTTTATGATGATAAGTTGGCATTAGCTCATAATCAATGGGGCATACTCGAACCGGTAGAAGGAGTTTATGTTGACGAAAAGAGTATTGACATGGTAATGGTTCCCTTATTAATTTCAGATAAGGCTGGGAATCGGATTGGATATGGAAAAGGTTATTACGATCGCTTTTTATCTTTATGCAGACCTGATGTTAAAAAGGTCGGTCTTTCATTTTTTGAACCTATAGCGATAATCGAGGATATCGATCCGCACGATATTCCTTTGGATGTCTGTGTGACACCAAAAACAATATATTATTATTAAAATAAAAGCGGGAAGTATAAGTTCCCGCTTTTATTTTAATATAAAATTCGAAATTTTATGGTATTCTGAACTTTTTTAAGTTGTTTGATTAAATCCCGGTCATATTCACCTTTGATATCCGTGACAGCATAACCTATATCAGCCTTAGTCATCAGAAATTGAGAAATGATATTGATATCATTTTGAGCATAGACAAGATTAATCTGCGCCATGATACCAGGTACATTTTTATGGATATGAAGTAAACGTGTAACATCTTTTACTTTAGGAAGCAATAGATTTGGAAAATTGCGACTCATGTAGGTATCTCCATTATTAATGAAGTCGGCCATTCTTCTCGGAATAAATTCGGCGTTTCTCTTTTTGTCTTTTTTGTCATCAAAAACAACAATGCCTTTTGCATTGCAAATATCTTTGTTAAGATGATTTTTTGCATCACCTAAAACGCCAATCGTTTTGAGCTTATCGGCACGGGATAATTGATCTTCAGAAACAGAGATATCTTTTCCAAGTAAAAGCATGCCGACGTCTTTTGTATACTTTTCTTCAAAAGTGTCTTTTGTGCGCACAGAAAATCCATCTCTTTTTAATATATGAGAAGCAATTTCAGGAACCTCTCCGACGATCAGACAAAGAATCCGATTTTTAGGGTAGGAAATAGCGCGGGGTAAATTATTGACATATAGAAATTCATCAAAACTAGGTGTAATAAAATCCGCTTTTTCAGTGACAGTTTTTCTGGAAATATTTTCAGTAAATGCAAAGAATTTCTCAATAAGCCCGGATTCTTTTAATTGAAAATCAGAATACCCATCACCGATGCCGTAAATAGTACCATCTATTTTTAATTCCTGTAGTAATTTTACTTTACCGCCTTCATCCGATAAAGGATTTGATTCGTCAAATCCGATGATATTATCATGCTCATCAAATATAAAGGTGTTCGCGTAGATATTTTCCTTTTTGATATTATAAGGAATAACAACTGGCGTAATGAACTCTTTAAATCCTCCAGATACAATCCAAGCGGTGTCCGAATTTTTTTTAAAAAACTCTCTATTTCTTGAGAATGAAGTAGAGACTTTCTTTTTCAGGTGTGTAATAAGTTTGTCGAGATGACTTTTATTTGCTTGTAGTAATTGGACACGACCAGCTAATGCTTCACGAAATGAAAGTTTACCCTCCATTGCAAGATTGGTGTAGCGTTCAATTTCAAGATATATCTTTTCCCTGTCAGGATGATGTTCTAGCGAAATTTTTGCTAATTCGTCCAAAGCCTCTACTTGCGTAAAGGTACTGTCAAAATCAATGATGTAATAATTTTTCACGGTTTAGTTTGAGTTTAGGATTAGATTATTTATTGTCAGTTATAGCGTACAGCTATCTCTTTTAAGGTCGTTTCTAAAGGTTTATATTCAAAAGCTAATGCCTGTTGTAATTTTGCATCTGTATAGGCTAGCTTCTCGCTAGAAGCCCTAGCACTATCTTTTGTAAGGGTCGATTTTTCCTTTTTTATCGATGCAACTGCAGTCGCTAGCGTAGCTGCGATCATCAGTACAGCAGGAGGGATTGCTATTTTAGGAGCTGCTTTACCCATCAAGGCACTTGCCTTCTCCAGTAGTTCCTTATTGCTGAGGTTCACATTGTTGATAATAAAACGCTCTCCTGAAATATTTTTTAGTGCCATTAGATTGCGCATAATGGAAGCCACATCTTCAACATCAACCACACCAACAGTACCTGTTGGGTAGTATTTTAATCCTTTATTGATTAATGAAAATATTGCACCGGAACCTTTTGCACCAGAGGAAGCTCCAATGATAACAGATGGATTTACGATAACAGCATTTAAACCTTCCGCAATACCTCTCCAAACTTCCATTTCACTTTCATATTTTGAAATTGCGTAGTTGGATAACGAAGACTCATATTCCCAATAGTCTTTTTCACTAACAGGAGCTTGATTTTTACTGGATCCTAATGCAGCAACAGAACTGACATGAACAAGTCTGGCCTGATGTGCTAGACAAAGGTTGACAACATAAGCGGTCCCTTCAACATTTACTTTTTTCATGTTCACCGCATCTTGTTTTTGGTAAGATACGACAGCGGCACAGTGGTACACCTCAGTGATATTTTGGAATGCTTCTTCAAGATCAAAGTAGTTACAAATATCAGCGTCAATCCATTGGATTAAAGACGATGATAATAGCTGTTCTGGAATTATCGAGTTTGAGCGTTTCGTAGCTATCACATCAATTCCTAAATCGATCAATTGCTTGATCAATGTAGCCCCTAAAAATCCGGTTCCTCCTGTTATTAATATCACATGTTAAAGATAACGTTAAAAATAATGTTTTCAAAAGTAAGTTAATAAATGGATATTTGTCTAAGGCAAGGTTTTAATTTTTGATTACCGTCAACACAAATTCATCATATGTCATTATCCGTTTTTTTTAGTCCGATTGTTACCCAAAAGCTATTTCCTGAAGAAGGATTTTTTCGTTCGCAACTTGGCAATGTTGTTCGTTTTTATGACAATCAATTTCCGACTTGGGATAAAGACGATAAGCCACAATTGGCTATAATTGGCGTAGAAGAAGATCGTGCTGCTGTTAATAATCAGGGCTGTGCAAAATCTCCTGATGCGATAAGAAAACATTTGTATCAGCTTTACCAAGGGGATTATGCAATCAACGCTGTTGATCTCGGTAATATTAAAGAGGGGGCAACGATAAAAGATACTTACGCAGCACTTAGAGCAGTTGTGGAAGAATTATTAGCCGATGATATCGTTCCCATAATAATTGGTGGTGGTCAGGATCTGACCTATGCACAATACTTAGGCTATCAAAATCTGGGGCAAAAGGTGGAAGTGGCCGTAATAGATGGTCGATTTGATCTGAACCAGGAAAGTGGTGAACAGGTTGCACTGGATTCAAGATCATATTTGAACCATATTATTCTGCACGAACCCGATTACTTATTTAATTTAAATAATATTGCATATCAGACCTATTTGGTAAGTAAAGAATCGTTGAATATGTACGATAAGTTATTCTTCAATGCTACTAGGCTCGGTGCAATAGCCGGTCGAATGGATCAATCTGAACCGCTGGTGCGAGCCGCTGATATGGTTAGTTTTGATATTGGAGCTATCCGTGCTTCTGAAGCTTCGGGCAATGCGAATGCAATGCCAAATGGTTTATTTGGCGATGAAGCCTGCCAGATTGCACGTTACGCAGGGATGTCAGATAAATGTTCTTCAATCGGGTTCTATGAATTTAACCCATCTTATGATCCCATGCAGCAAACAGCCATGTTGGTATCCCAGATGATCTGGTGCTTTATAGATGGCTTTTATAACCGTAAGCAGGATACCCCTTTATTACCAAAATCGTCTTATATTATCTATAGAACGACCCTGGAAAATGAGGAACATGAATTGGTATTTGTTAAAAGTAAAAAATCAGATCGCTGGTGGATGCAAGTTCCATATTTTGGGTCACGTTCTGTTAATGAAAGGTATCATTTGGTTCCTTGTCGATATGAGGACTATCAGATGGCTGTTACAGGTGAAATGCCTGACCTTTGGTGGCGAACTCATCAAAAGTTACAGTAGTTTTAATGGTCTGAAAAGACCATTTTTTATTTAGTTAAGTGAATTTATGGAAACAGTGTATATTATTATCGTTATCATTTTATTAGTTGTTCTAATTGTAATTTCTTTGAAAAAGAAGGATTCACATCAAGATGATAATCAGTGGAGACAGGAGAAGGAATTAATGGCAATAGAACTGGCAAAAGTGCAGCAACGTGAACAGAGTTTATTGCAAGAGCGGGCGATGTTGCGTGATGAACTGGAAAAAGAACGGGAGCATGTACTGATCGTTGAACGTTCTTTAGAGAGCACGCGTTCTTTTTATGAGGCGCAGCAAGATAAGTTTCAGGAGCAGAAAGTGGAGATTGCTGCTATTAAAAGCCAATTTAATACCGAGTTTCAGGTCATTGCCAATAAAATTTTAGAAGAAAAGACACTTCGATTTACAGAAACCAATTCGAAGTCCATTGGATTGATCTTAGATCCTTTAAAAGAAAAAATCAAACTTTTTGAAGAGAAAGTGGATAAAACTTATTCGCAGGAAGCCGCAGAAAGAAACTCTTTGAAAGGTGTGGTGCAACAGCTGATGGAGCAAAGTTTGCGGATTAAGGATGAAGCGACCAACTTGACGCGAGCTCTTAAAGGTGACGCAAAGAAACAGGGAAATTGGGGCGAGGTAATCTTAGAACGTGTTCTGGAACGCTCGGGGCTTGTGAAGGATCGTGAATTTAGATTGCAGGCATCATTTACAGATATTGATGGGAGACGAATGCAACCCGATGCCATTATTGATTTGCCCGAAAATAAACATCTGATTGTCGATTCGAAAGTTTCTTTGATAGCTTACGAGCGTTGGGTAAATGCAGAAGATGATATCGATCGTGCTGTTTTTGCAAGACAGCATATTTTATCTGTGGAAAATCATGTCAAAGACCTTTCTGCAAAAAATTATCATGAATTGTATGGTATTGAATCTCCAGATTTTGTCTTACTCTTTATGCCGATAGAATCTGCTTTGAGTATGTCGGTTTCCGAAAAACCAGATCTTTTTAGTGATGCATGGGATAGAAAGGTCGTAATTGTAAGCCCATCTACGCTTTTAGCAACCTTACGTACCATAGCTAGTATCTGGAAACAAGAAAGACAGACACGTAATGTTATTGAAATTGCCAAGGAAGCCGGAGCACTTTATGACAAATTCCACGGATTTTTAACAGATATGGATCAAGTACAGGCACAATTGCAAAAAGCATTGAAAAGCCATGAAGATGCTTCTAAAAAACTATCTTTCGGCGCTGGTAATGTGATTAAGCGCGTGGAGAATCTGAAGAAATTAGGTGCTAAGGCAAATAAGCAAATTGATTCCAAATATTTGGATGAAGAAATAGAAGAAGAGGATTAAACCTCTTCTTCTATTTCTTCGTTCATTTTCTTAAGTCTTTTATTGATCGATATATCGATAGAAGCATCTTTTAAATGGTCTATAGCAGCTTTCTCCGTAACGGTATAAGCATCCGATTCATATTCATCGATTATGCGTTGATTGTAGATCGCCTTATCATAAGCATCTCTTCCTGAAAGAAGCTTAACGAATACCGGTAAACACTCAAGGAAAATAAAAAGTAATCCGATGAAAGTAACCGCATTTGCAGTTGCTTCATCCACTTGTCCGTTAGCTTTAAACTTAAGGTTTCCAAGGGCTGAATTTCGGTCAGCAAATCCAGCCAGATTAACAGCGCTATCCAAACTGGCATTTGAAAGCCCTTTTTGATTTAATATACCTTCCGCTTTTTGTTTGTCAAGTATTAAGCGCTCTTTAGCTATAATTGAGCTACGTAAACTGTCAAGATATACTGTTGATTTTTCTAATTCAAGTTCTTTTCGTTTTGCATATGGTCCGTATCCTACTACACCAGATGTTTCGGTTGTTTTATTACCGAAGATTTCAAAGTTGAGCTTTTGTCGATCGGCTTTGATTCTTGCATCAAGGGAATCTCTTTCTGTGGTAAGTGATTTAAGTTGAGTGAGGTCAAACGTATATTTTTTGTTAAAAATAATATTTAGACTGTCTATCTTAGCTCGTTCATTGGCAATATAGGTTGTCTTTAAATTTTCTCTTATTTCTTTGTCGAAAATTTTAAGCTCTAAAGGTCTTGAAATAACGATACCAATTAATATGGCAAGTAATATCCGTGGTAAAGCCTGTAAGAATTGAAAGCCACCTGTTTTCGATTTATTAATACTCAATACAATATAACGGTCCATATTGAAGATCATTAGACCCCATATGATACCAAATACAATCGCTAAAAGCCAATCCAGATAGGTTCCACTAAAAACAAAATACATAGCATAGCCACCAGAAAGGGAGGCAAAAAGACCCGTGAAGAAAATGGTAGCACCAATAGCCACATACTTATTATGTTCTTGCGGATATTTTTTTAATGTCTCTTCATGTACACCTGCGCAGTACAAGAAAAAATGATTGATATTATTCATTAATGAAGATTTATGCTATGAGACAACAAAATTATAAAATAGTTTCAGTACTTTTCTGGTTATTACAATATTGTGATAAATATACAATACTTATTTTGATCTTTCTAAAAAGTATTACTTACACAAATATTTGTAACTTTGCCCAAATTATTGCGAGAATAAAAAGATATATAATGAAGAAAAAACGACTTTTGCCATTTTTTTTAATTGTGGCAACTGCCTTTGTTGGTTGCGAGGAAAAGAAACAAATGACAGATAATCCGCTATTATTAGCATATGATACTCCATTTAATGTTCCTCCATTTGATAAAATCAAAGACGAACATTTCAAACCAGCTTATGAAGAAGCTATTAAAGTTCATAATTTAGAAATTGATACAATTGTAAATAATACAGAAGAACCTACTTTTGAGAATACAATTTTAGCAATCGAAAATGCAGGAAGTTTACTAGGTAACGTTTCGCGTGTATTTGATAATTTAAGCAAGGCTAATACAAATGATAGTATTAATGCATTAGATAAAGAAATGGCTCCTATATTAACGGGTCATTACGATGAGATCTCAATGAATAGCAAATTATTCAATCGTATTAAAACAGTTTGGGATAAGAAATCATCATTGGGATTGGATGCTGAGGATCTTAAACTATTAGAGGATACTTATAAGAATTTTGTGCGTTCAGGGGCAAATTTAAAAGATGGTGATAAAACTAAATTAAAAAAATCAATTCCGAATTAGCAGGGTTAACTGTTGATTTTGGACAGAATGTATTGGCCGAAACTAACGCATTTGAATTGATTATTGATAGTGCAAACCAATTAGATGGTTTACCAGAATCATTGAAATCTGCGGCCGCGGAAGAAGCAAAAGCTAAAGGAAAAGATGGGAAATGGTTATTTACTTTGCAGAATCCTTCTGTTATGCCATTCTTGCAATATGCTAAAAACAGAGATTTAAGAAAGCAAATTTGGGAAGCATATCAAATGCGTGGTAATAACGATAACGCAAATGATAATAAGGAAGTCCTTAGAAAAATAGCTAACCTACGTTTAGAAAAAGCTAAGTTACTAGGATATCCGTCATACGCAGCTTATGTATTGGAAGAGTCAATGGCCAAAAATCCTACTAATGTATATGCATTATTAAACAAACTATGGACACCTGCTCTTAATAAAGCAAAAGGCGAAGCGACTGATATTAATAAAGAAATTAAAGCTGAAGGTGGAAATTTTGAAGTAGCGCCTTATGACTGGAGTTACTATACTGAAATTATCCGTAAGAATAGATTTGCATTAAACGAGGATGAAATCAAACCGTACTTTAGTTTACCGACTGTGAGAGAAGGCGCATTTGCTGTCGCTAATAAATTATATGGATTAACTTTTGTTGCTTTAAATAATGTGCCAGTATACCATAAGGATGTTGAGGTATATGAAGTTAAGGACAAAGATGGCTCTCACTTAGGATTATTATATGCCGATTTCTTTCCTCGCGCTTCGAAAAGTAGCGGTGCTTGGATGACATCTTACCGTAATCAAAGTAAGAAAGAGGGAAAACGTAATGCACCTGTAATCTCGATCGTTTGTAATTTCACAAAACCTGTTGGTGACCAACCGGCATTATTAACTTTTGATGAAGCGAGTACTTTGTTTCATGAATTTGGACATGCCTTACATGGTTTATTATCAAATGTAAAATATAAAAGCTTAGCCGGAACATCTGTTTCTAGAGATTTTGTAGAGCTTCCATCTCAGATTATGGAAAACTGGGCAGCAGACGCCGCGGTATTGAAAGAATATGCTAAGCATTATAAAACTAAAGAAGCAATTCCAGATTCTTTAATTGCTAAAATGGAGAAAGCAGGTACGTTTAATCAAGGTTTCGCGACTGTAGAGTATTTGGCAGCTTCTTTATTAGATATGAATTATCATGCTGCGACTACTCCTATAAAAGGTAATATCAATGCCTTTGAAAAGGAATCAATGAAGAAAATAGGTTTGATTGATGCTATTATTCCGCGTTATAGAAGTACTTATTTTAAACATATTTTTGAGGGAGGATATTCTGCAGGATATTATGCGTATATCTGGTCCGAAGTATTGGATTCGGATGCTTTTGCAGCTTTTAAAGAAAAGTCATTGTATGATCAGCCAACAGCAGATTCATTCCGTCGTAATATCTTAGAAAAAGGTGGTACAGGAGATCCTGCTCAGATGTACAAAACATTCAGAGGAGCGGATCCAGATCCGAAATATTTGTTAATTAAGCGTGGCTTGAATTAAACACATAAAA
>NZ_ASZT02000051.1:0-32688 GCF_001006065.1 Sphingobacterium sp. IITKGP-BTPF85 | reverse complement strand
TTACATTCTCAATGGTGTAATAAGGAGTCACTTCATAATTGACAGTCGTGCTCCCTTTCAATTCAAATCGAACGGTATCGGTACTGTTTAACCAAGGGCCATTATTATTAGTGGCGATTAGTTTATACTTGCCATCAAAAATTTTAGACTTGAAACTTCCGTCTTGGCCTACGTAAACCTGAACTGGAGCATTGAGTTCAAATCCTTCTTGGTAAAGCTGTAATTTAACAACCTCACCTGTCCCTCTGACCCCAATCGGCTTTCCTTTATAGCTAACCTGCCCACTTATTGTCGAAGTAGGTTGGTCATAATTATCTTTACCACAAGCAGAAAACAGTAATGACAGTACAGTCATAATAATCAATATATTTTTCATATTCTTTGATTTAGTTTTATTGATACGGATTTCTAACCATTTTAGGATTATTATTAATCCAGTCCTGATTGATGAAATTATAATAATTCTTCATTTGGAAGAATCGCGGATTCGGTGAATTTGTAAAAGGTTGTTTATCAAAAACCCATTTGCCATGATTAACATTTCCCGGAGCTACAACTTTATAGGGAAACAAAGCATACTGTATAGCATCCGGATTTTGCGTAGATCCATTCCATATTTTATCGGCCAATCTCCATCGTTTTAAATCCCAGTACCGATGATCTTCAAATGCAAATTCGACTCTTCTTTCCTGCACGATATCTGCTAGAGACATCGTATTTAATGCCTTTAACCCTGCTCTAGATCTGATCTGATTAAGATAGCCTAGTGCTTTACCCATATTGTTTAACTCAAAAGCCGCTTCACTGGCGATCATGACGGCCTCAGCAAATCTAAACCGCGGGAACCACATTTCACTATTACGGCCTCTTGTTGAAGCTCCGGGATTTTCATCTAAAAATTTCCGGAAAAAGAAGCCTGATTTATTGACATACTGCAAGTTTGATGTAATTGGCCCATTTGTCGCAGTGATCAGACCATTGGCATCACTTGTTCCAGGCTGGCCGATTTTAGTTACGTAAGACCCGCCCTGCAATATCTTCTGACCAGCTTGCAAAGTAACCACCTCACCCTTAAAAACCGATCCAGGCAAAATAATAGAACCACTTAGTCTTGGATCTTTATCCTGGAAAATAGCTAAAGGATTATCATAGAAGATATAATTACCGTTCGCATCTTTATTTTTTAAAACCCCATTTCGATCATTGATATATTCAAAATCTTCAACTAAATTTAAAATCGGGCCTGCATATGCACGGTCAATATCTTCCGCCAGCGATGGTGCAATATTATTCTTGGTAAATTCTACCGTTTGTCCCGGATATTTATAATCTCTGGCCCATATCACTTCCACATTGTTCTCTTTGAGATTAATCGCTTCGTAAAAATTCCGGCTTAGATCATCCGGTTTCTTCAGGCTGAGCTGATATTTACCGCCATTGATCACCTGCTCTGCCGCATCAAGTGCTAATTCGTAAAACTTCTGAGCCTCAGACGCCGCGATACCAACTTCACCATTTGTTGTTTTAATCGGATTGGGCATCTTATTGTTATAATTCGCCAATGATCCGGCATATACAGCAGCCCTTGCTTTTAACATTAATGCTCCCCATTTATTTATTCGACCCGCATTTATCGTCGGACTGTCACCCAAGTTGGCATGGATCTCATCGATTTCCTTAATGATATAGCTATAGATCTCCGACTCTGTTGATCGCGCATATTGCAGTGCTGTAATGTCATCTCCAGGGTATATTCAAAAACCTCATCCCCCACGATCGGCATACCGCCCATCCCGCGGGCCATATTAAAATAAACCCAGGCTCTTAAAAAGCGTGCTTCCGCTTCATAACTCAATTTCTTAGTCATACTGAGCGCATTTGTACTCCGCAATCCAGCTAAAAACTGATTGATACTCCGGATGAGCGTATAGTCATACACCCGCCATAAATCATCGCCATAGTTTTGGATATTATCAGGACCGCCATCAGATTTACCCGCTTCATCCAAAATCGTATAGCTGTACGAATCTGCTGTATTTTGTCCCCAGTGAACACGTCCATAAAAATTAGCTAAAACAGAATTGATCATGATTTCATCACTAAAAATCTGTTCATCACTGATGATCTTATCCGGGTCCTGGTCAAGTATATTATTGCAACCGGTAGATAGTAAACCGATCAGCGCGATCCATATAATTTTATTACTGAATAACTTTTTCATATTTATCATTTTAAATTAACAGCCTTAATTAAAAAGTCAGGTTTAGACCAAAATTATAGATCCGCGTTGTCGGATAGACCAGACCACTTGTTGCGTTGATCTCCGGATCCACACCTTTTACATTAGATAACGTCAATAGATTCTGTCCCGAAAAATAGACTCTTGCTCTTTTGATACTCGCTTTTTTCAGAAAGCTCTCCGGAAGGGAATATCCAAACTCAAGATTTCTAAGTTTGATGTATTTTACATTATGCTTCCAGAAATCACTGTTCCAATAATTACTATGCGATGTATTGCCGATCCGTAACATGGGGTATTTCCCAGGTAACAGCTCACTGTTTGCGTCATATATATCAGCAAGTCTCCAGGTATCTTCCATGTAGTATTGTGCGTTATTTCCTCCATCATGAAATGGATTTCTTTGCTCATTATCTTGGTACCATGAATTCAGACCACCGCCAGTTAAGTCAAAGGCTAAGTCAAAGTTTTTATAGCCGAATGAAAAATTAAAACCAAAATTCAAAATCGGTGTCGCATCTTGACGGTAACCAATTGGACGCTCATCCAGTCCATTGATAACGCTGTCACCGTTTTGATCTACATATTTGATATCTCCTGGTCTTAAAGTTTTGTTCCCCTCTCTATCATTATCAATTTTCCAGTTTGCGATCTCTTCCCAACTTTGGAATTGCCCAGCTGATTCTAGACCCCAATTGATGTAACCGAAACGCTCATTGATTGAATTTCTGTACACATTCCAGGAATTGCTAAATCTCGGTTTATACTGATTCCAATCGTAAAATCTGGAGTAAGTCGCATTCGCAGCGACACTGTAAGTTAATTCACCAATACGGTCTGACCACTTGATCATCCCTTCAACACCTTTATGGACATCTGAATTCAAGTTTTCGTTAGGTAAACTAAAGCCCACTTCCGATGGTAATAAAATATCATATCTCGAAGATGGTAATCCAGTTCTCATGCGTCTGAAATAATCAAAACTTCCTGTCAGTTTAGAATTGATTAGCGCAAAATCTAACCCGATATCCAATATTTTTGCCTTAATCCACGATAACGTCCTAACAGGCAACCCTCTTGGCTGGGAACCAATGATATATTTACCATCGATAACAGATCCACCGGATTTATAATTGTAACCGGACAGGTAATCAAATGCACTATAACCAGATACGGCATCATCGCCCAGCAAACCATAAGATGCACGCAGTTTAAAATCATTGATTTTACTCAGTATGGAATTATCTTTCCAAAAACTCTCAGCTGAAGCTCTCCAACCTAATGATGCCGAAGGGAAAAATCCCCATCGCTGTCCCGGAGGAAACTTCCAGGAACCATCGTATCGACCCGAAACTTCAATCAGATATTTACTGTCATAATCGTAATTAATACGGGCCAGATAACCTAATCGACCTTCTGTCCTATTTCCATCATCGTTATAAGTGTCCATTGTTTCATAATCGATCAAGTTCAACGAGTTGGCTGTCGGAATGGAATGCACCCATGTGGTTGGTGTATTACGGACAATGGTTTCAAAACCACCAATCACATTCAAATTATGCTTATCGAACAGTTTTGTATAAGCCAACTGAAAATTGGATGTTAGCTCTTCATTATACCCCATTCTTCTTTCTCGCCATGGATTGTTATTTTCAAAAATCACCGGATAGGTATCATTAGCTTGATCGTATCCATATAATTTATAGGTATATTCGTGGTTATTCAGATTTTGATTTGCATAATAATATCCTACCAAAGCCTTTGCTTTCAAGCCATCAATGATATCATATTCTGCATTGAAATTTAATTGGGCAACACGCCATGTTTCTGTATATTTTCCAGATAAATCATAATTTAACCAGGCGAAATTAGTACCTGGATCGGTAGAGGTTAATGTCGGGTAATTTGGATTATCGTTTGCAAATGGTCTAGCAGTTGGCAAATTACGATAAGTAGCAAAAATTGGCAACCAATAATCGTCACCACCGGGCACTCCGGGATTCGTCCGGTTTTCGTAACGCGCATTAAGGGAAGCGCCCACTTTAAGTTTTTTGGAAATCTGCGCATCCACATTCATCTGCACATTGGTCCGTTTAAAACCACCATAATTAACAATCATAGATTCTTGGTTCATATGGCCTGCACTGAAGTAATAATTAATATTATCGGAGCCTCCAGAAGCATTGACCGAATAATACTGCTGTGGTGAAGTCTTCCAGATATAATCATACCAGTCAAATGGAACATAGCCTTTTTCTGTACCCGCTTTCCATTTTTCAAGATCTGTGCGCGAATATTTATAATCTTTGATTCCCTGCACAGTTTCCGATTGGATATAGTTCTCGATGTAAGTGACTGCATCTGCAGCTTTAGGAAAGGTAGATAAATTCTGAAATCCGTAATTAGCGATTAGATTGACTGTATTAGCGGAATTTCTTTTTCCTCTTTTTGTTGTGACCACAATAACCCCATTGGCCGCTCGTACACCATAAATAGAGGCCGATGCATCTTTTAGTACAGAAACGCTTTCGATATCATTAAAGTCAAGGTTATTGAACTGACCAGCATCTTTTTGAACACCGTCAATGACATATAATGGATCGCCCATATTACGGATCTGTAAAGCTGTACCAGCGCCGGGACGGCCATCCGACTGCCGTGAGTTTAATCCCGGGATCTTACCGACCAAAGCTCCTGAAGTTGTTGAAGCAGTGGATCGTTTGATATCATTGGATCCTAATGTTGAAATCGCAGATGTCAATGATTCCTTTTTTTGCGTTAGTCCAAAACCCGTTACGACAACTTCATCAATGTATTCAGGTGCACTGGAAACTAGGGTTATATCCAGGTTTTGGGATGAAGTATTGAGCTGGATTTCTTTCGTTTCATATCCTTTATGACTGATCACTAATGTTGCATTAGTCGGATTCATGTTTAATGAAAACACCCCCGCATTGTTGGTCGATGTTCCAGCGGTAGTTCCCTTGACTAAAACTGTCGCGCCTTGCAAGGGAGTGCCATCCGAACTTTTGACCGAGCCTTTTACGTCTTTATTTTGTGCATATGCTAGGTTTATGGAACATATACTCGAGAGTATAAAAAATAAGGCGCATAGTCTGTTTTTAGATTAAAGACCTTCAAAAGGAATTTAATCTTAAAGAAAAACTTAATCATAATTTTAAATTTATTTTGGTTATAAAGTTTAAGTGTTGCAAATAGGTGAATGCAAAAACACTTTAAATAGTCTTTCAATTATAAGATGCATATTTAATTAAATGATATCTATTGGTTTGTACCCTCCTTTCTTGTTAAAATAAATAATTAATAATATAAAAAAGACGAATAAACCGCTCGGCAGTAAGGAAACAGTGGATAGTGCCGCTTTTTTGGCTTTGTTTTCCATTTGCTCAACCACTTGCTGACTCTCTTCGTCTAGGGTTGACAAGTGTGAATAATCAATCGTTTTATATTCCCCGAATATGCTTGATCTCGTGCCTGTCACCAGTTTTTCATGGTAATGTGTCTGGTGAATATGGTCATACTCAGCTAGTTTTTTATCAATATTACTGTCCTGTATAAAACCCAGAAAAACAGCGCCGATAATTCCTACCCCGAGCTGCCCTACTGCGCTCGTAATATTTAAAGCTAAGGCGCCACCTTTAGGAAATTGTTCGGAAACAACTCCCAGCATTGTACCCCATAGGTAGGTTTTTCCAAAAGCATATAGAACAGCTGCCAGTAAAATATAAATCCCGGAAGAAACGGATAATAACTGCAGACCGACAGCAGAGACGAGCGCACTTATGGATAAGAGCGCCAGGGGTGACAGAAATTTAACAACTGTACCGCTGTACATCCGTAAAACAGTCATGATCACCGCTGTAAATACAAGCACCCAACCTCCTTGAAAACCCATTTTTTTCATTTCTGGCGTCATTAGATCGGTAATCCAGCTATCGGTACCAAGCTCCATGGTAGCCAAAGGAACCATAGCCAGTAGCAACAGCACAAAGAGGCTCTTCCCCCACGACCGCACGAAATAACCAAATATGGCTACAATGGCGATACTGAGCACAATATTGAATTTATAATCCCAGCTAAATAAACTGCCCAGCTGAAAAACACATAATACAACGATAATCAGCGCTCCTAAAACACCAACTTCTTTTAACATGTCCAAATAGCCAACGCCAGCTTTGACCCGTTCGTTTACGGGAAACTTTTGGTTGATGATCAATGCGCCGTACGCGACTGCAGGAATCAAAATAAAACCTATGACGATTCGCCAATTGATATCCAGTGCTAAAAGGCCAATGCCTAACAGACCCGATATCGCAATGCCCATAGGCCAACCGGCATGTAAAATATTCAGCCACTTGGTTTTTTCTTTCGGATACAGCGATGCGACAACGGGGTTGATCACAGCTTCGGCAGCACCATTTCCTAATGCGAAGAAAAAGGTTCCTGCATACAACATCCAGTAACCAGTAGCAAAAATAGTCAGCACGATCGAAATCAAATGGCAGATAAAAGCAAAGATCATGGACTTTTTGTAGCCGATCCGGTCAATAATTAAGCTAAAGGCAACGATACTCAGTGCAAATGGCCAGAAACTAACACCAAAGATTTCGCCCTGCTGTGTTTTACTCAGATCAAACATAACTGCCCATGTGGGCATAAGAAAGGATCTGAAAACAAAACCAAAAGCAGATGCCACCAGTACAATAAAGCAACCCCAAAAAAGGGTACTTTTAGCATGATTGTCTGGCTGGATTATATCTTGTGTAGCGGTCATAATTGTAATGGATTATTTTTGAAAATTTCTGTGTAAAAGTTCGCTCCATCCCGGGCTAAAATATCTGAACTTTCTGCTAATGGACGCCAGATACTTGCCGCACGGGCCAGTTCTTTGGAAGGCGATCCGAAGGTTTCTAAAATGACACTTCCTTGATACCCGATTTCATTTAATGCATCGCGTATTCCGGACCAGTCAACCTGTCCCGTTCCCGGTGTTCCTCGATCATTTTCATTACCCTGAACATGAGCAAGTTTATCCCCTAAAAGATGGATTGATTTTAAAATGCTTTTCTCTTCAATATTAGCATGAAATGTATCGAGCAAGATCTTTAAGTGAGGATCATCAATCTGATTGATCAATTCCAGAGCCTGCTCGACTGTATTGATCATATCTGTCTCAAAGCGGTTTAGTGGCTCTAATGCCAATACAATACCTTGTTCTTTTGCATACTGCGTTGCTTCAAGCAGATTTTCTAAACAGAAATTCCGTTCTAATTCCTTCTGTTCTTTTGAAACTAATCGTGTTTTTCCAACAGCAGCATAAAGCGGTCCTCCAAAAATTGGACTTTCTAATTCATTAGCGATTTGTATACAATCTTTAATGTAAGAAAGACCAATTTTACGGTATGCGCTATGTTCACTTGAAATGTCTCTTTCTGTACCAAATGCACCGCTCACAGATAAATCTAAACCAATACGCTGCGCCACTTTCTTCAGTTGCTTCACATCAATTGATGCTACATCTTCGACAGCAATCTCCATGACATCATAGCCATAATCCTTTGCTTTATAAAGAATATCAATATGATCTGCTGTGTAAGGTGATACCCATACAAAAGAGCTTATTCCTATTTTCATAGCTTTACATTTAATCAAATGAAGGGATTGCGATTCTGACTCCACCCTGCATTGCCGATTCATGGGCACAGATACCAGCACAGGTATAATTTGCCGCTAAGGACGCATCAACGGCAGAATCTCTTCCCTCCACAATAGCTGCAACAAACTCTTGAACTAAATGCGGATGAGAACCCCCATGACCTGCTCCCTGTAAAAATGAAACATGATTTGGATCATCTATTCTTTCCCTTTTAGTAAAGTCTGCAATCTCCGGAATCAATAAATCGTCTGTATCCGGCGCTTCCATGCGTACGGCATTTTCGCCACCGTCGAATATAACATGTTGCTCATCCTGTAACTGCTCCCATTCAAAAGACATTTTATCACCATACACATCGTAACTTTCGCGGTACTGTCTCACAACATCAAATAATGATCTTGTTGCCTCGGCGACCACATTGGAATCTTTCAGTTTAAATGTGGCCGTTTCAACTGCAAATGGTGAATTATACCGGGCAGCAAGATCAGCACTTAGTTGACCTGAACCGTGGCAAACCACAGATTCTGCTATGGTATTATTGATGCGTAATAATGGCGAAATGGCATGTGTACCATTTAGCATCGGTGGATAACCTTTCCAGTATTCAGCCCAGCCCTCCATACTCATATCCTGAATATGTGAACCACGGACAAACTGTATTTTCCCTAATTTCCCCGTATCAGCAAGTTTCAATCCGTACAGAAACTCACGGGTATATAAGGCTGTCTCCATCATCATATAAACTTTATTGACTCTTTTCTTCGCTTCCACGATAGCCTGACAGTCGGCCACGGTCATGGCCATCGGTATGGTACAAGCCGTATGCTTATTCGCATTTAAGGATGCTAATGTCATTTTTGCGTGCTCTGGCACAGGCGTCACCACATGGATGGCATCGACATCATCTCTTTTAATGACCTCATTAAATCTGTAAATAGTAAATCATCGTCTAGATTGAACTTCTCTTTTAATTCTCTTAGTGTTTCAGGATTTCTAGTACAAACACCAACAGATTTAATATTAGGATGCTTTTGATAAATTGGAATAAATTCTTTTCCAAACCCCATTCCTACGATAACGACAGTGATTTTTTTCATTTTGATTATTTTATGTTGATTTAAATATTTAATGCCCAATGGATTGTATTGATTAAAATTTTACGATAGTCTTTATTTAGATGACTATGCTCATCATGCCCCAGTGTAATTCCCGCTATTCTTGATTTATCATGATTGACAGTGAATACAGCTGGGTATACTTTAGCCGTTTCTAAAGACTGACCGATCACCAGTACATCAATCCCTTTACCAGCAGCATCTGGTTGGTGGCGATACAGTTCGTCTTTGAATGTAAACTCCGGAGAAACGCCTTTACTGATCGGATGTGCCGTGTTCACAACCAGATTTTTAAATTCTTGGAAGTTTTCATGGCTATTACTTCCTCCACCTACGTATTCCAAATTGTACTTAGGCCAGTCTTGCCAATTGTACCATACTGCAGCATGCAGAAGCACGAGCGGTTTACCCTGTGCAATAAACTTTTCAATCGCCAGTTGTGAAGCTTTTGGGATCGGTTGATTATTGGTCAACACCAAAGATCTGTCGTTTTTAAATAAAAGCGTATTGAATCCGTATTGTCTGTATAGGTCGCATGTACACCTTCAATGGTATTGATCAGCTGTGTATCCTCGATTTTGTACCAGCGATTAAAATCATGCGATCCACCACCACCGACTACCAGTATATTCTTCTTTTTTGCGCATGAGGCAATGAATGTACACTTGCTTTGGCACATAAAGTTCCTATACTACTTACTACTATAGTAAGTAATAGCATTACCATTCTATTTTTCATATGTTTCGTTTATATTATTCCACAACTTTCATTATTCCGTTCATTCCTCTCCAATGTCCCGGGAATGTACAGATAAACGGATATTCACCTTTTTCTTTAGGGGCTTGAAATTTAAGCGTATAGCTTTGCCCCGGATTTACCAATTTGGTATGAAACAGTACTTCCCTGACTTCTGGAACATAGTCTTTTTCCGCCGCCGAAGACGCTTGCAACATGGCATCTGCCGCTTTACCGACGATCTCTGTTGTACCAGGTTTGATGATCACTAAATTATGGGGCATTGCATCCGGATTTTCCATGATCAAAGTAATCTGCCTTCCTGCTTTCACCGTAATGGACCGTTTATCATACTGCATAATATCTTTTACCGCTTTAATCACAATGACTTCAGCAGGTGCCTCGTTTTGATTCACTTCCACAGGACTCGCGCTGTGCATATGATGATGCGCATGCTCCCCATTCAATTGAAGCTTTACTTTGATCTCACTGATATTTCCTATAAATTCAGATCCATGCTCGTACTTGGTCAGAGCAACAGATTCATCCAAATCTTCTCCCGACCGCAGATAGGCGCGCAGTGGTTTATTGAACGGTTTGACCTCTTTGATGTTACCGACCAATTTGTTGTTGATATAAAGACTAGATCCTTGGTTTGCTGTTATGCTCGCATTAACTTTAAATCCATTTCCGATTCCGTCTGTAGCTGCTATACGCTGTATTTCACCATTATTATATACGTCCCAATATATTTTATTACCCTGCATGTATAAAGCAAAACCATTTTTTGCATCACCTTGCCCAATAATTAATCCTTTGAAAGCATCCTGATCACGGCGTAATACTGCTGTTTCAATCGTTATATTCTTATCAGCCACATTTGGTGAAAACTGAACACGGTTTTTCCTACCAAGTGTATAAATTTCTTCACCTAGCGCTTGGTTTACAGCTTGTTGATAAGCATTTGTTGAAGACTGATCAGCAACCATCGACATATGACTATGATTGGTCTGGATCGCCGCAAATAAAGCTGGAGATAACCACCTGTCCTTTGCATTGACAGGATCATTGATTGCCGCCTTTAATACAGGAGCAACTGCGGCAAAAGGAGCGGAATCTGCAATTTTAACAAAAGCAGCAAGCCTAGTATTGAGATTCTCATCTTTAAAAATATTAGACTGTGCTATTTGATCAAAAGATTTAGCATTTAAATCCAGTACCTGAACAGCAGCTTTTCGCACACTGGCCGATGGATGCGATAATGCGGCTAATAATGCATCATTCACTTCTTTCTTTGTTAGAAGACCCAAACCTTTTAGAGTCCAGATAGCATGTATAGCAGGTGCATTCAATCCAATTTCATCTACCGATTTATTGTTGATTATTTTGATCAAATCTTGTTCAACATCCGCATTTTTCCGCTCTACTAAAAGCCGCTGCGCATGGGTTCTCCAAAATTTGTTTTTACTATTTAAAGCTTCGATAAGTCCTTTGGGATTATCTTTTGAAAGTTTGAAACTTTCATTATGCTTGCCATTTTTATATAAAACGCGATATACACGGCCATGCTTTTTGTCTCTCAGATTACTTTCAAATGCATTTCCGGGCCCTCCAACCTGATCCTTAAAAGGAAGGACTTTCTCTGATGGCGCTTGCGCCGGGACAAAAACATTATGCTGAATGATAAAATTGTACCAATCCAAAACCCACACAGCACCATCTGGTCCTACCTCGGCATGCACAGGTCCAAACCACTCATCAGAACTTGCCAGTAAATTCCAGCCGTCTCTTTCTTTAAAACCGGCACCATCTTTTTCAATAATTGCGTTATGTAATAATCTTACCGTAGGTTCAGCTACAAAGGCCACACTGTTCCAATAAGACTGTGGAAAATCCCGTGCGGTATACATCTGATGGCCTGCCGCTGATGTAAATCCGCCGACAACATCCACCTGTCTTAAGTTTGGTGTTAAAGCATGAACCTCATAATGCCCGTCAATTTTTTGGATTGAATTGATTGGATTAGCGCCAGGAATATTGTCAATACGTCGCTGTAGATACTTCTCCGGCATCGAATAGAAAGCAGAATGGGTGTTATTTGCCGTGGATACAAAGACATTATTATCTTCCGAAATACCAAGACCCCAAGTATTATTGCTGGTTGTAGCTAAATACTCCAGATCCGAACCATCTGGATTAAGTCGGTATAAACCTTGAGAGAAAATATGCTTTTCACCGTTAACAATACCATTGTAACCTGCATATCCGTTAACACCCCAGATCTTGTTGTCAAATCCGTATTGCAGATTTGATGGACCGGCATGCGTATCTCCTTTGCTCCAACCGGTCATGATGATTTCTTCATGATCGGCTACATCATCACCATCGGTATCTTTTAAGAAAACAAAATTGGGAGCCATGGCCACAATAACACCATCATTGGCAAAAGTTAAACTTGTTGCAATATTTAAGCCCTTAGCAAATTCCGTAAATTTATCGGCAACACCATCGCCGTCGGTATCTTCACAGATGACGATGCGATCATTTCCTTTACCTTTCACCTCCTCAAAACTATTTGGATAATCAACAGCTTCAATGACCCATAATCTGCCTTTTTCATCCCAGCTCATCGCAATCGGATTGGTAATATTGGGCTCCGCGGCAAAAAGTTTTAATTCAAAATCCACAGGTTTCTGTATCAGTTTCATCGACTGCTCTGGACTAAGCGGATCCTGCACTTTAGGAACATCATAACGTGCTGTAAAATCGGATATGGAATCGGGATATATGCTTACATTCGGAATAGCCAATTTATTCACCATACTTTGAACCTGCTCTCCAAGTGACCACCAGACCGCACTGCTGACCGTTGTTAGAAACTGATGATTTTTCCAGGTATCATCATGCTTACCTAACGCGTGATATAAAAAACGACCGCCGTTTTCCTCACTATACCAGATGTAGTTTTGTTTTGAACCATCTATCGCAGCGCTACCGATAACAGTTTGATCTGTTTTTTTCTTGAATATGTATTTTTCATTGTTAACCTGAATGGTGTTAATGGATGAATCCAGTACATGTTTGGCGTTTTCTATTGTAACAATTGCTTGCCCATCACCCGCGTCGGTAAAACCACCTTGTACCAAGTTGGTATACCATTCGGAATTCTGAAATGAATTAGCAGACGAGTTCAAGGCCACAACCCCTTTTCCTTCTTTCAGGAATTTCTTTAATGCCTGCTCCTTTTCTTCACTGAGCTCTTTTTCATTCACCAATAAGACAACCCCATCAAACTTATTTAAATAATCAAATTCTAAACTTGCTAAGGTGTCGGTATAGGTTAGATTGATGCCCGATTTAAAAAGTTCGACCGATAACCAGGTCGCTTGATTAGAAGATTGCTTATTTCCAGCACCAATAAATAGTACCTCAGCCCTTCTCGGTTCATCAGCTCTACAAGAGGTCAAAAACACTAAAAATAAAAGTAAAACTCTTAAAATATTATTCATGATTTAGTTGAAATTTGGATTTATCTATAATTGTTATAAGCAAATATAGAGATATGAAGTAGCTTGGAACTTAGCTTTTTTATCAAGTTTCAGACATATTGTATCATTTTTAACTATATTTACCCCAATAAACTGAAATCATAATGCTAGATAAGAGAGTTATTTCAAAATCGCTTATTCCAGAGAATAAAACTTTTCGATAAAACAAATCAATGAACCTCATTTTGATCCAACCTTTCATGCACATCCGGAATTTCAACTCTCGTACGTAATAAAAGGGGAAGGAAACAGAATTGTAGGCAATAGTTTGCAACCGTTTCATGCAAACGATATGGTATTTATTGGTCCCAATCTACCCCATGTCTGGAAAAATCATTTATCTTATTTTAAAAAGGACAGTCAGCTCGATACGTCGGTTATAGTGATCTACTTTCATAACAATTTCTTTGCTGAAGAAATATACGGTAAGGAAGAGTTTTTTAGGCTCAAAAAGTTTTTTCTCACCAGCAATCTTGGAGTCGAAATAACGGGGGAAACCAGAGATATTATTGGAGGGATGATGTTTGAATTATTACATAAGGATGGGCTGGAAAGCGTAATTCTGCTATTGAAAATATTGGATACTTTAGTGCTGTCCACAGACTGCCGTTACATCAATGAGTTTGATGAAGCCATAAATTATAAACAGGCCGAAACCGAGCGGATACACAAGGTCTATGACTACGTGATTAAAAACTTTGATCAGCAGATCCGTCTGGAGAAAGTTGCAGAAATTGCAAATATGACCAGTACCTCTTTTAGCAGATACTTTAAGACACGTCTCAACAAATCATTTTCGGACTTTTTGAAGGAAATAAGAGTAAACTACGCCTGCAAACTATTAAAAGACGATAGTATTTCCATAGAAACAGTCAGCTACGAATGCGGCTATCCTTCAGTAACCAACTTCAATAAGCAGTTTAAGAGTGTCATAGGCTTGCAGCCCAGGCAGTATCGGGATAATTTTCTAAATCTCATTTAAGCCCTTTTATATAAACAGGTTTTAATGCACTAAAATCCTGCCTATATAAAACATCGTACGTTACCTTAATTGGTGCAGTCTGCAAGCAGGTTATACCTGCGACTGTGCGATCCCAATCCGATCAAATAGTTCCGTTCTTCAACATATACAGCACAGGTATTAGCTCAAAACGCTATATTAAACCATACACAACGTAGCACCTTGTTCTGAGAATGACTACGAGACGTTCAGATGCCAGATAGCACCATTTTTTGTTGTGCTTTTTTGCAACAGTTTATTTGCGGTAAGTTCGTTCAACAGCTCCTCACTTGCTGATCTTGGCGTATCTGTCAGTACAGCATATTCCTTAGCAGTAAGCGAATTGTATGTAGAAAAAATACTTTTCCAGTCTTGACGATAAGTCACTTTTATAGCTGTCGGATTTAATTTTAAAATTGCGGCTTCATAAAAACCATAAGGTTTCGCGCCATACACCATCTCGCGATTTCCATGCATATCCTCAAAATAAAGTGTTGGAAAACCTCTTGCACCGTAACTTCTCGCCAATTTAAGGTCTTCTTCAAATTGAACAGTCGCTGATTTTTGATAGTCTGACAATAATTGAACTTCATCTAACCCAACCATTTTTGCCGCCGCAGCTATGTATTCCCATTTAGCGATGTTTTTCTTCTGTAAAAAAACCATTTCTCGCAATGTTCTTAAAAACAGAATAGCTTGATCATTATCCTGCAATTGTGCTGCTTTAAAGGCAATAGAAGGCGGATAGGAAGAGTCTAAAGGATCTTCGAGCCAGATATCACCATCAATCGGCATATCATAATAAATACTCACCTCGTCCTAATGCTCGGCGACATCACTAGGTTTGCTAATTCCCCCACTGTTATAGTTCCAGTCGGGCAGTAAACCGCCCATATGATAGTGCATGGATAAGCAATCACCATATTCAAGTTTTAGTTTCCGCAATTGTGGTTCAATTCCCCAACAGGAAGAACATATGGGATCTGTGAAATAAATAATCTTAAGGGGTTTATCTGTTTGTTCAAGAGGGTGTACTGTTGCTGATTCATACGCTAAAACTGGCATTTCACAACTACCTATTTCAGGATCGCACAAAAGTGGATTATGGTTAGACTCGTTCTTCATGTTCGGTTTATTTGGTTTATGTAGTCAAATTTCAAGCAATATCGAAACAGCATAAGATGCCGATATGCCCTGAAAAGGTTCGACCTATTGACCGCGCAATATAGCTACTTCGCAGTAAAAAAAACACGCTTTAATTTTTTAAAGCGTGTTTTTATAAAATTATTTTTTTGCAGCGATATTCAACTCCATATCTACCTCTTGAGAGATCATCCAGTCTTTAGGATCACCTTCAGTACCGTACGCTAATCCCCAGTCTTGTCTGTTGATGGTGAATTTAGATTGTACATTAATTTCATTATCCGTTACGCTAACTTTTGCTGGAAAAGTAACATTCACAGTCTTATCTTTGATTGTTAAGTTACCGCTGATAATATTTGTTGCATCCGCAATGACACTTTTGTCTTTAGCAGCATCAAAAGCTGTCACTGCTGTAATTTCAAATTTAGCTGTTGGATATTTTTCAACTTCAAAGAAATCACCCGTTTTTAAGTGACCATCTAAATCAGCTGCAGTTTTACCACCTGATTTTGCAGGATCAACCGCACTCTTGTCTGTTGTCACTGAATTCATATCGATAACAAATGATCCACCTGTGATCGCTCCTGCTTCTACAGATACAGTACCTTCACTTTTCAATGTACCAAATCTTGGATCAAATCCACCTTTGTGATATGCTTTCCATTTGATTGAACTTACTGCTGTATCAACTGCAAAAGTTGCACCTTTTTGTTCGGCAACTTGTTGCTCTGTTCCTGTTTGAGCTTTATCACCATTTGAACCACCACATGAAGCTAAGATGACAGAAGCGAATACTGCTAAGATTGCTATTTTTTTCATTTTTAAATTATTAATTATATAAATCTTGTGCAAAAATAACATAGGATTAGTATACAAATGCTATTGGTTTCCTTTTTGAAACTACTTTCCTATAGGAAACCAATAATCGTTTCCGTAATTTTACAGCGTAATTTTGTATTGTAATAAAAGATCATGAAGAAAAATCCAACCATTAACAATAGATCAGGATGTAAAGCCCGGATTATTGCGATCACAGATACCATGGAAATCTTATCCGGAAAATGGAAATTTCATATTTTGGGAACATTGATGGAAGGCGGAAAGATGCGATTCATGGATCTGCTACGTGAAGTAGATGGTATTGCTGCCAAGATGCTCTCGAAGGAATTACAGGACATGGAAATGAATCACCTTATCAGCCGTACGGTTATGAATACAAAACCCATTACCGTTGAATATGAAGTGACCGAATACGGCCGCACATTAGAACCTATTATCGACGAAATTGCAAAATGGGGTGAAGCGTATAGAAACGCAATGTTTAAAAAACAAAATGAAAATGTCCCTGTTGAGGAACATTAAAAAATCTTTGTAATTGGCAATAGCGGTACTTTTTGCTTCCAGGTGCCCGATACATCAAATAAATGCCCAGAAGATTGATTTTTAATCGTAAACGTATATTGGCATTCCCGTGTAAGGTATTTGATCTCTCCCTTGACCTGAATATTTGAATACGGCTGTACTAATATCATTTGTTTGCTTGCAGAATTTATATAAGGTTCAAAAAATTTCCCTTCTTTATATGGTACTTGTTTCGACCAGTATGTTGCCCCGTCTTTCAAGATTTCACCCATGAATATAAGTGAATCCTGAGCATTTATCCATTTAAAAGCGTCTACATCAGTACTACTGAACTCGGACATGTAATTGACGTCTTTAAAGATGGCAACCGTTTCCATATTTTTTGCCGTGGAGGTATTGTTAGAAAGCGTTATGGTATAACAGCCTTCATCACTTGTAAACTCTTTCCGGCTTCCAGGTACTTCTATGATTTCTTTCTTCACAATCTCATAACCAGCACCTCTGCTTTGAGTAAAAGAAAGTTCATCTTCCGCTCCATTCGCCGCTATTCCGATTACAAACTTTCTGGGTTCTGCGTTGAAATTCTCTTTTAATGTTAGATTAAGCAGATGACTACTTGCTATTTTCTCCAATTTCAACCAGCCACCGGACACTTCAACAGTACCTGCGGCACTTAAGACAACTGGATTACCATTTATATCCTGAAGTATTTCTCCTGAAAGCGCATCTTTAACATAGGCTACGGACCATTCTTTAGCATTGATTTCAATACCATTGTCCACAAAACCTGTATTGACCTGGATACTCTTATAGTCTGGACTAAATAATGCTGTTTTTTGCCCCATATCTTCTTTATCACAGGCGCTCATCGAAAAAATAAGGACAGCGGCCAAGCAGGTAGTCAAGAATTTAGAATAGTTTAGCATCATCGGAGTTACAAGATAATAGGTAAATACACATTATAAAAATACTGTTAGCAATTTAGCATTATTTTAAGCAATAATCGACTGTTAATGAAAACTTTTTGTTATAAAATTGTAATGAATAGCGCACAATAAAGCGATAAATCGTACATGCGTCAGGTATAAATAACCGAGCTGAAATCTAAATACGTAAATGGCGCAAAAAAATACGCTTCTTCGTATCATGACAAGAAAATGGCATATGCTTTGAAAATAATCCCATAGTTATATCTAGTAAGCACTAAAAAATTATCAATCATGAAAAAGCAAGATGGAAACTTGAAAAAATTAGGATTAAAAAAAGGATATTACTTATTACTTATGGCAATTTTGGATATGCTATAGAAGAAAAAATAAAAAAGGCTAGAAAATAGACAATTAAGTACCCTTTATATAGAAGAGTTCTCCGTTTTGGAGAACTTTTCATTTTATATTTTGAAAAATTCATTTCAGAATTTTTCAAAGTTGTTAATGTCCGAATCCGAAATACATACTAAAGGCAATTATGATCAGCACTAGCGTCGTGATGAAGACATATAGTTTATCACCCTCGATGATAAAGCTGACCAATGAAAGTAATAATCGGATCAATGGGGTACAAAAAAGAATGATGATCGCTAAAAATATAATCGAACGCCCTTGCATGTTGATGACTCCACTGAAAACATCCGATACAACTTCAATAATACTTCGATCATTTTCTGTAAATCGGGCATAATCAGCCTGTTCATTCGCATGGTTATAAAGAAAGATCAATCCGCCGATGGTACTGATCGCCAATACTGTTCTTACGCCGTATTTTAAGACATCTCCAATAATTCTTTGTATCGTTTTATCTGTAATCTGCATTAGAATTTTCCTTTAATACCGTTATAAATCATGTTAAAAGCCAAGAAGAAAATAATAAAAGCAAAAAATACTCTTAATTTCTTTGGATCTGTCGCCATCAATATCTTGGAACCGATCATCGAGCCTATTAGGACACCAATCATGACCGGAAGACAGATATCAGGGACAACATACCCTTTCTGAAGATAAATCACGCAACTTGCTAGAGCAGTCACGCCCATCATAAAATTACTCGTTGTGGTCGACACCTTAAAGGGTATTCGCATAATGGTATCCATCGCGATTACTTTAAAGGCCCCCGATCCTATTCCCAGCATACCCGAAAGTACTCCGGCAAGTCCCATCATACTAAATCCGCCGATGACATTTTTTGTGCCATAAGACACCTCTGTACCCTTTACTACAGGATAGGTAGAAGGCAGCTTGAGGCTGATCGCCAGCTTACTGGACTGCTCTACGATATGTTCTTCTTTTTTCCGGAGCGAGTTTGCCGCAGAAAAGATTAAAGCTAGACCAAATAATACGGCAATAAGCGAACTGGGAGCCGATGTTGCGATAAGTGCACCGACAACAGCACCTGCAGTAGTCGCAATCTCTAAAAACATGCCGAGCCGCATATTTGCGATCCCTTCCTTAACATATGCGGCGGCAGATCCCGAAGATGTCGCAATTACGGAAACTAAAGCAGCTCCTATCGCATAATGGATATCTACTCCAAGCAGAATAGTCAACAAAGGTATTACTACAATTCCACCACCAAGCCCGGAAAGCGAACCAATAATACCTGCACATATGGCTCCAAGGAGCATAATGAGTGTAAACGTTAAAACAGTCATATTTGCAAAATTTAAATGCAGGAAAGCCACCTGGACTTTCTTGCCTAAAGAGCCAAAGGTAGAGAATATATTATTCTTGAACGAAATCTGTTCGCTATTCTAATCGTTCTTTAATATGAAGAAATCCAGCCCTATTCTGAAATTGCGAGTTATACCTGACACGCTCATCCCATTTTTATAAATCAAACCGTCATCAAAAAAAAGCGCTGCTTTTTGAAATAAATTTAAAGTATTACATTCGTTTAATTAAAACCGCAAAAATTGTATACGCAAATGAGCAATTTAAGTTTCGAACCGATCGTATCAAGTGATTTCGCACAGCTTGTTAACTTACAACCTGAGGGCTGGCATGATATAATACCCAAATTTGAATATTATGTCAATCAAAAATACGGTATCCCCATCAAGCTTCTTGAAAATCAAGAAATCGTAGCTATAGGATCGGTTATCGTCCATCAAGATGTTGCTTGGCTTGGACATATTATTGTTCATCCCGATCATCGAAAACAAGGTTATGGAAAGCTGATGACACAACAGCTCATCGCAACGGCAAAAGCGGAGAATTGTACTAGTATTCAATTGATCGCAACAGATCTGGGAGCAACTGTATACGAAAGTATCGGTTTCATCACAGATACCGAATATCTCTTTTTTAAGGATGTCACTATTCCTCTAGGCCAAGTCGCTAATCCGCATATCAGCAGCTACAATGCGATCTATAAAGATCAAATGCTGGCATTGGACAGTTTGGTATCTGGAGAAAATAGAGCCTGGGAGCTAGAAGATCATTTAGCGTCTTCTTACCTCTATGTCATCGATGGTTCCCTTGCAGGATATTACTTACCGACCTCGGGGAAGGTTTAATCATAGCTATTCATCCAACTGCAGGTAAGGAGCTTACGGAATTTCACTTACAAACAAAGACAACTGTGGTCGTACCGAAAGAGAATATAGCCGCACAAGCCTTTTTACAGGAGCATCAGTATCAACCTTATGCCAGCGCTAAACGCATGTATATCGGTCGAGAGATAGCGGTCAAATTTGAACATATATATAACCGTATTGCTGGAAATATCGGTTAATCAACCTTGCTGAAAAGCTATTTGTGCCTTTTGATCGGGATATCAACATATAAAGACACAAATAGACTCTTATTTTACTACTTGCGGAGCATAGGAAGATACTTATGCCAGTTTTCGATGATAACCCAAAGAACAATTGCAGCCAGAACAAGCGCAATAGGTAAACCTGATGGTGCGGTAGTGATGTTCGATAACAAAATACCGGTCAGAATTGGCGTTAGAATAACTGCTCCCAGCGCTCGCGTTGTACTAAAGATCAATAATAAACCGCCTATGATCTCTCCGAACGCCACCAGTGGCATTAACCAGCCGATTTCCATAAATGCCTTTCCTGCGTTGATCATTTTCTCAGGCATATCCTTCGGCATAGGCATGTAATGAAAAAATTTATCCAAGCCGGCATTGATAAACATTAAGCCTGTCAATAAGCATAATACGAAAAGAATCTTGTTTTTCATGGTGATTGAATTTAAGTTATAATTTCAGATTATAAAAACAGCATGATCCCATTATTGTTCTATCGGATGTTCATTTTTTGATGACAGGATTAAAAAAATTAGACTTTAGCGTTAATCTTTTTAGGGAACTTATTATCGATCTATGTCGTATTAAATTGAATATAAAGGAAATTACCACTACCACATAAACAATCTGTTTACAACAGCTAGCAGGTTTATACTTTTACTACTCTAAAATGCTCTCATATTAAAGTAAGCCCTTATATTTGATAAGCTTATTTTTCATAAATGGATAAGCACAACTTAATGGATAATATGATCGCACATTCTTTTTTTTATCTCGCACTTGTACTTTTTTTATGCACGAAATGGATGCCGTACGTTGTAAGGAGTGGCGTATTTTCCCCGGGTTAGCACTGCTAAAGGAAAGTTGGGGATATGCTGTATTTATGCTGGCTCATATCCCACTTTTTTATTCATTGTATGGGGACTTACGCAACCCTCAGAAAATTTCATCATAGGATTTGATATTTTTACGATCTTACATCTTGCATTGCACCTCCTCTATCTCAGACATCAAAAAAATGAGTTTAAAGATTGGATATCTTGGACAATCATTACTGGAATAGCAGTTTTTGGTACGCTCGATTTGCTGTTTTAGTAAGGGTGCTCATTCATCAAGAATAAGTACAAATAAAATACATAAAACACTTTAAATTAGCGCCATAAATATTTAATATAATTTCAAATGAATGTTCAAAAAGCATGTCAGCGCTTATCCATACTGTTCTTAACGGGTACCAAATAAAGAATCGCTATAGAATTGGTTTCTATAGCGATTTGAGGGGTTCTTTTCTATAATGGTTTTGGTAATATCGTTTTTTTATAGATTCTGTGCCTGCGCATCATAAATCATTATAAAGCAAACATAAACAATTTTTCTTATCATGAGGAAATTTAAAATAAAATTTTACATTAATTATCGCATCTTTAAGAAAATACACCCACACACGCCATATTACATCGGATTATTTAAATCTTAACGGGTTCATATCAGATGCATCTGCAAACTTTTCGGACCTGTTGTAGTGGAATCGATCTTTTAAATAAAACAACCCCTCAAATTATCTTTGAGGGGTTGCCTTTTGTAGAAACAACAGTATTTTAAAGTTTATTTTTACTGGATAACCATACAATCCCTAAAGCTATAGCGCTCCAGATCAGCATTTGCGAAAGCGCAAAATCCCACCCTCCTAACGACCAGCTTAGTAGACCGAAGAAGGTACCTGTTCCGGCCCCTATGAAATAAGTGGTCATATACACCGTATTCAGACGGCTATGCGCTTGTTCATCCAACGAATAGATCCGGGTAAAATTTGTAATCTGAGTGGCCTGAACACCGATGTCCAAGAAAAATATAGCAATGATCAAAACCCAGATCGAATGTGGGAAAAACCACATCACCAAAATGCTCAAAAATAACATCCCTACGGTAAGATATAAGTTTTTAAACACTTGGCCTTTATCCGCCATTTTCCCAAAATAAGGTGCAACTAGCGCACCTCCTATAGCGATAAGACCAAATAGGCCAATGGTAGATGCAGGATAATGAAATGGCTCTTCACTCAGATGAAAGGTTAACGTAGTCCAAAAAGAGCAAAACACCCCAAAAGTGAAAGATCCCAGTAAAGAAGCCTGTCGAAGTATTTTGTACTGCCCTATCAGTGAAATCGTTGATTTCAGTAAGCCAAAGTAACTCCCCTTAAATTTAGCAGGCATCTCGGGTAAAAGGAAGAAAAGTAATAAACTGCTTATGGATACCAAAATTGCTGAACAGAGAAATACACTTTGCCAACCCCATAGATCAGTCAAAGCGCCGCTCAATAAACGTGAACCCAAAATTCCACATAGTATACCACTAAATACAATACCGACATTTTTACCCCGGTTTTCTTTACCCAAAGCTGCCGACATAGGAAGAATTATCTGTGCAGGTGTAGAACAAACACCGATAATAAAACTAAGGACAAGCAATAACGTAAAATTAGTAGTATTCGCAAGTATAAGAAGCATCACGATAAGAGTGAGACAAATGCTTAAAATCAGTTTTTTACGATTTAATTTATCACCTAAGGGTAGTAAGAAGAACATCCCTAATCCGTAACCCAGCTGAGCAAGCACCGCAATTTTACCAACGGCATTTTCAGATTTCCCTAAGCTTTCAGCAATATTCCTTAAAATAGGCTGACTATAATAGACATTAGCGACAATCGTTCCTGCTGAAAAAGACATGACAGGAATAATCCATTTATTCTGTTTGTTTATTGACATTTCAAATTATATAACAGCAGGCAAACTTAAGGGCCTTAATTGGAAATAACATAAACATTTGGAAATATTTTTGACACATTGAGTTAAAAAAGAGATTCAACAACACAATAGAAAACAAACCCTAGAAAGTACTATTTATTATACATTTATTACCTTAAGCGGCGCTTAGATTTGTGATATATTCGCATTATTTTTTAAAAACAGGTATTTGTGAATGAAAGAAAAACTATTGATCCATCAGGAGGTTAATCTGCCTAATGCATTTGATATAAAAGATTTTAAATTATTTTATAGAGACATAGATCTATTCAGACTATCCAAGAAACAGGGTACGCCTTTACGATTCACTTATCTTCCTTCCATTCTGGAGAAGATCGATGAAATGAAGTCACATTTTAATAAGGCTATAAGAACAACATCTTACCAGGGCACTTATACGTACTATTACTGTACAAAGAGTTCACATTTCCAGCATATCATCAAAAAAGCCTTGCAAGCGGATATCGGTATAGAGATTTCCTCCGCTTACGATATTGATTTAATACAGTCGCTTATTGAAGATGGGTATGTGAAAAAAGGAACAAAAATTATATGCAATGGTTATAAGACTTCCGATTATCAACGGGGCATTATGTCGCTGATCAAACAAAACCACTGTGCAGTTACCCCGATGGTCGATAGTCCTAGCGAGTTGATCTATTATTGCAACAACATCAATAGCAATACAAGCCTGAATGTGGGTATTCGAGTCAATCTTAGTTTTTTAAGCGCTTATCCCAAAGAATCCAGATTTGGGATATCTCCGGAAGATATTATCACCTGCTACCAGCGCGATATTAAACATAACCAGCAGATTACCTTGACCACTTTGCATTTTTTTAATGAAAATGGACTGTCTTCTGATGATCAATATTGGGACGTTCTCGAAGCGATCGTTCGCTTCTATTGCCAATTAAAAAGATTAAATCCTCATTTAACTACACTCGACATCGGCGGAGGTATGCCTTTTCAGAGTACTGCAAATGAATATTTTGATCTTCCATTTTTAGTGAAACGTATCGTTTCAACGATTTTAGGGATCTGTCAGCAAGAGTGTGTGCCAGAACCCGATATCGTGACCGAATTTGGTAAATACACCGTTGCTGAAGCAACCACAACTATTTTCAAAATACAGGAGAAAAAACAAGGTGAAAAGATAAATTGGGGGATTATTGACGGTTCATTTATTACCCATCTCCCGGATACATGGGCAATACAGCAAGAATATCCGGTATTTGCCGTGAATAATCTCCAGGAAGAAAATAGTCCTTTTATCCTAGGGGGCTTAACATGCGATAGTGCAGATGTCTATCCGAATGTCAAGGAACATAAAACCGTTATGCTTCCTCACTCAGATCAGGAACAGTTTGTAGCATTTATGCATACAGGCGCATATCAGGAAGCATTAAGTGGATTCGGAGGTGTCAATCATTGCTTGATTCCATCTCCAAAACATATTATTATTGATCAGGGCGACAACGATGAACTTGAATTTACAACATTTTCAGAAAAACAGACGAGCGATCAGCTCCTGCAAATTTTAGGATATCGCTAATTGACAATTACAATTTTTCATTTTAACTAGGGTATTGAAAGAAGAATCGATCAATACCCTTATATAAATAGTAGTAAAGCGTGTTTAAGACAGCGCTTAGCTCGTACTATTTTAATAAATTCGTTAATTCATATTCAATCTCATCATCGTGATCGGCAGTTTTTATAAAGTTTAAACGTTCTAATAGTTTTATCGCTTGCAAATTTCCCTTCGTTGTCACCGCCCATATACGACCTAATCTGAGGCTTTTTTGACCAAATGTAATTGCCAGCCGCATCGCATGAGACATGTATCCTTTTCCACGGAATGCGGATAACAAGACACAACCCAGCTCCCCTTCCCCGTTTTCAAGCCCCCGATAATAACCACAGGTACCGACCACTTGTCCGCTAAGCCGATCAATTATACACCAGTGAAATGAATTTCCATTCAGGAGATCTTGATCAATCTTTGCCTGCATAGCCATTGCCATAGTTACATCCGAAGCCTGGATGCCATCATAAAAAGAAATAGGGACAAGAGCTGGAATATCCGCTGCTTCAACTTTTCTCAACAGGATCCTTTCATCCGAAAGCTCCGGATAGTTATCGTTTCCAATAGATGAAGTGGTTATCGTCATAAAATACTATTATTTTCATTTTCATCATGCTAAAAGAATCATCAAATTATTCGAATCTAATCATATAGCATAGCCCTAGCCATCTTTAAGCTACCCAAGATAAGAAGAAATAGACCACATCACCTGTTTTTATTTTTACTGCAGCTATTTTTTACTTTTTTAAGGATGCAGTAACACAACAATTTAGCCATGTTATTTGTTATTGAAGTATAGAGCTAATTAAGCATCATGATGATGAATCTACAAGAAAACGCAACGAATAAAAGACTAGGTCTTATTATTGCAACAATTTTGGGAAATGCGAATCAATCTTTCGCAAATGAAAACACAGCAACATTACGAAACAGAGGTCCCGAGGATGACGACGAACTGGAGGAAGATGAAGAACTCTATGATGACGATTTCGAGGAACCCGATCCTTTAGAAGAAATACCTGATGAGGATGAACTTGAACAGGAAGATGACTTCCTTTAAAAAATTGCCTTTATTGTGCTGGTATTGAGCACATGTACATAAAAAAGAATGCAAAATGACCTTGCATTCTTTTTTTATGCCATTACCCTTTTCTCGCAAATCACCTGCGTACTTCTCCAATATTTCAGGTATTTAACGAACCAACTATTTCATTCTGAAAGCTGTTCTTCTTACAAATCACATCATAAAAAATTAGAACTATGGACTTAAATAAAACAACAGCAACAAAAAGACTAGGTCTTATTATTGCAGCAATTCTTACCAATACCGACCCGAACAGATCTGCTAACAATGAAAACGATCTTCGCGAGCAAAAGCAGGCAGAAATCCATCCTCCAATCCTGATCCGGAGTTAGAGGATCCAAATTTTGTACCGGACGAAGCAGATGATCAAGATTCAGGACTGAATGAAGACGCTTTAGAGGATGAGGATCGTGATGATCGCAGAGATCGTGATGATTTAATTGACCCCATCGATCCATTAAATCAGCGTCCTGATGAAAGTGACATTGATCCCGATGATGAAGATCCGTTGGAACTTCCTGAGCAAGATGAAGATGAACTGGAAGAAATAGAACCTGACGATGAGTTGCCGGTTGAGGAAAAAGATGATCTTGGACAAGATACACCGAGCGAATTTCCGGAAGAAGACCAAGATGAATTATTGGAAGAAAGAGATTTCTCTGATCAAAATAATAATGAAAATAAAGACTTCGATCATAATGATCAGGATCTGGAAGCAGAAGGACTCGAAACGGAAGATAATCGAGGCAATTTCTTGTAATCGCTAAATCAGTCGATGATCAAGGTGCTTTCCTGATAAATGTCAATCCGATCGATGAAAACTTTAAGTACACATTTTTTACCATGTAGGTTGTCATATCCGTATGTCCTGATCTACATGGTAAAATAATCGAATCACAAGCTATATAAATGTACAACCGACGACCATATATGCCTAACCAGCTAGTCGGTAGAACCAAAGGTCAATACCACAAGAGAGATCGCTCTTGACCCACATGGAGAGACTCTGCCATTTATAAGTATTAAATACCTTTTCTATAAATCTGACCTATTTCTACAAAGTTCTTAAAATGGATGATATCTAGGTAAAAATGCTAACCATCCCCTTTTTTATCAGAAGACACTTCTTGCACTTTATACGTATTATTACATTTCATACCCTTTACCTTACTTATTATCAAACTATTATCTTAAATTTAACGTTATATAAGGATCAAGTTGGTGTTAAGAAGGAGGTCCAGATGGGGAATGTAAATTTAAATGTCTTTTCCAGGAAAAAAGACAATTACTAAGTCATTTTGCAAGTCAATTTACATCAGATTATGACGAAAAAGAAGATCTGATACAAGAAACGTATTTAAGGGCATTAAAATCCATAAATGAATTTATAAATGATCCTAAATTGGTGACCTGGCTGTATGTCATCATGAAAAATGTTTACATCAATCAATATCGAAAAGAAAAGCGAAAAAATGTGATCTATGATTACTTTTTACACGCTGATTCCAGTGCATATATAAGTACTAATTTATCAGAAAACAAAATGATTAACGAAGATATCCAAAAAGCAATTGATAGCCTCTCCACCGAAAATGCAGAGATTTTCCGTTTGCATTTAGATGGTTATAAGTATCATGAAATTGCAGAACTGCTTCAAGTTCCAGAAGGCACCATCAAGTCACGCATTCATATGACGCGTAAAGCGCTGCAGCAAAAGTTGAAGATGTATGATCATGCATAAGATTGGGTAAAGAGGGAAAACCTTTTGCCAAAAAAATCACGTTAAGGAAAGCATAAATACCTTCTTAACGTGATCTAAATATGACTTAAGCTTATTATAAAATTTAATTCTTTTCTTCACTATCCCCTTAGTATACGGCGGAATAGTCGAAGCTGTTTCAGTTGCTCCATTTGCCACTAATACACGGGCTTGATCCAAGTGTGCTTTTAAAGAAGGCAAGGTACCAATGATCCAGTTTTTAAGAGCGGTATCTTTGATCTGCTCATTGCTGCTTGCTTTTTCAAATAAATCGATTGCCTGCTGATGGGAGGCAATCGCCTCATCTTTAAAAGCTTGATCGAAGCTGGTACTGTCACTCCCTTTTACCATATCCCACTTCTTTTGATGATCGGCATCTAAGCCATCCGTCAATGTGAAGCCAAGTGTACTTGACATCTTTTGCAAATCGCCGATTAATTTTTGATGATCATCGATCAACATGCTTGCATAGTTTTTAACCGCATCATTCTTTGATCTCTCACTGGCTAGCTTGGCAACAGCAATTTCATATTGATTGGACATATAAGCTTTCGTTATAAATTCCTGTTCAGCATTTTGCTGTTTAAAGGCTAACAGGGCAATAATTCCTAGAAAGATACCCCATAATTTTAAATTTCTGATCATGATTTTAATATGAATGTTAGTGATTTATCTTCATCTATAATAAAATATACCTTATGCATTTTTATTATCCTGCTGATCGTGTCCCTGAGTTTTCACGATCTTATTGTAAATTCCAAACAGCAGAAACGGTGCTACCCATTGCCCGACAAATAGTGCACTATGTTTGTGCCCGACACATTTTAAAGCTGCTGCGCCGATCATGGCCGTGATGGCTGCACATAAGAATACTTTTGAAGGCAATTGAGCGGTTTTTTCCTCGATCTCCTTGGTCATCTCTCCTTCTTGAAGGTTTTTGTTTTCTAAATTTTCCATCTGACTCCTTTTTTAATTAAGTAATACGTTATGATCTTTTAAATAAAGAATCAATCCAAGCAGGTAAAAGTTCAATTCATATTACTTTAAGGGTATTTCACACCGAGACAACAAGTGTTTTCACCTATAAATGACTGATTTTATGTGTTATACCGCGTATGTGGTAAATGCGCAATCGCTTTGAACAAACACCCCTTTCATTATGGATACGAACGGGCAGGGAAAATCTTTAATTATCAAAAATATGATCTATGGCAGAAATGATGCAGATTTTGAACGTACGGATCACACTGGTACTTATACCTAGCCCCATAAAACCATTAGTTATACCCGCGTAAAGGCTAAACTTTTAATGCGAAATGACCGTTAAATTAGTAACACTTTTAAATTAATGGAGGAAAATATGGAGCATGCAAATTTAAATGTCTTATTCCAGGAAAAAAGACAACAACTGAATCATTTCGCTAGCCAATTTACCAATGATTACGATGAAAAAGAGGATTTGGTACAGGAAACGTTTATTCGGGCGTTAAAATCAGTTCATAATTTCATCAATGATCCAAAATTAATGACCTGGTTGTATGTGATTATGAAAAATATCTATATCAACCAGTATAGAAGAGAAAAACGTAAGCATTTAATCTATGAAGAATATATTCATACAGACTATTTCAATACCGTATCAAAAAACTTAAATGAAGACAAAATGATACAGGATGATATCCAAAAAGCGCTGGCAAGCGTATCGGCCGATAATGCAGAAATATTTAAGCTTTATCTCGATGGTTATAAATATCACGAGATTGCCGAAGCCTATAATCTACCTGAAGGAACGGTTAAATCGCGAATTCACCAGACGAGAAAGACCTTGCAACAGAAACTCAAAATGTATCAGCTATCCTGATTCCATTGCAAGTCCAGCGGAAATAACTTAAATAAATAGTCATAAAAATAATCGGTTACCTTATTTATACGGGCGATCGATCAAAATAGATCATATTTTTTTAACATAACTATTCAATCATGAAAAATACGTCAATTATTTTAGGAGCTTTTATAAGTCTGGCTTTGGTCACAGGATGTGGCAATGCCAATAATGATAATAAAGACGCTGATAAAAAGTATTCAGACACGATCGATGATCAGGGAAATCCCATTTATCCAGATAGCGTCAATCAGGACTCCACCACTGTCAACTACCGGGATACAACTTCCAATATACCAAGTGGTACAGTCCCTCCTACTTCAAAATAGGATGATTACTGAAAATGAAATAAGTTCATAAAAACAGCCGGCTGTACAGTCAAAAAAATGTGTTTTTAAGTTTAAAACAAACTTTTACCCCTCACCGGTTGTTTTATGAATGAAGCGCAATAGTTAACAATAAAGATTCAATCATGAAAACTCACAATTAAAAGAAGAATTTGAACAAGTAAACGAAAGCAGTGGCACTTCCCCACATCGGTACGGTAAAGAAGCTTTTAAAAAAGAGAAGAAAGCAAAATGTAATAAAAATCTCTTCTGGTTAGGTGGTGCAATTGTAGCCCTTATTATATGGAAATGCTGCGAATCAAAAAATAAAAAAAGTGGATTGCTAGCCATGTTGGATGGTGATAATAGTTCCTGCCCGACCGACTTATTAAAATCCAGAAGATAACGAGTTCGAGATTAAGCTGTATTTCCTTATTGCAAGTTTAGTTACCGCAAAAGATATCCAAACATCATTTTAAACAAACATTTAACGCCATTAACATGAGTCAAGAGAATATTATAAACAGAGAAGAAGCTCGACAAAAAATCAAAGAGCTTGCCGAAGGCATCAATTATTGTTTTTTCTGTACCGATCTGAAACAGCCACCATTCGAATCCACTCCGATGAGTGTTCAAGAAGTGGATGATCAGGGCAATATCTGGTTTCTTGCATCAAAAGAAAGCGATAAATACAAAAATATTAATCAGGACAAACAAGTGCAGCTGTATTTTTCAGATCCTTCTTCCATGGAGTACCTCGCTTTATACGGAAGTGCGGAAGCGGTCGATGATCAGCAAAGAATTGACAAATACTGGAACAAATTTGTAGAAGGTTGGTTTGAAAAAGGACGTGAAGATCCCAATATCATTTTATTTAAGATTGTTCCTGAAAAGGCACATTACTGGGATACCAAACATCATAAACTTGTTTCCTATGCCGTCACATTGATTAATGCCATAGGTGGCGATCTGGGTGATCAAGGAAGAGAAGGTGACATCCTCGTATAACTGGTAGTATTAAAAAATTAGAAATTCACAAAAACACATATATTATGAGAAAAGTAGCATTATTGACAATGGCGTTATCTGCCGCTACGCTATACGCATGTAACAACACACCACAGGAAAAAGCAGAAAAAGCAATGGAGCAGACAGAAGAGAAAGCAATGGATGCTGCCACTGATGCTGAAAAAGCTTCTGATAAAGCAGCGAATATTGATATGGAAAAAACAGTCTATTCCAATATGGCAGCGGCAAATGCCGCAGTAGCTAAAATTGCGATGCCTGCATTATCAAATAGTAAAGCAAAAGAATTGGCTTCAGACTTAGGTAAGTCAATTGTAGATCGCATCAATGCGAAAACAAACGATGATATTGTTGAAGCCGAAAAAGATATCATTGAGGACAGAACTGATGTGGAGAAAGCATTCTTAGAAAAGAAAATCTCTGCTCAAGATAAAGATCATATTTTAAAATATGGTGATGACTGTCTAGCTGCCGCACGCGGAGCTGTGTAGTCTTCCGGTCAAATAAAAAAAAGCTAGCATTTTATAAATGCTAGCTTTTTTGTTTTTACAAATGCATCATACTAGATGGTGACACGTCCTCCGGTAGCCGGTATTGTCGCTCCCGAAATATAAGAAGCCGCGGCTGACGCTAAAAATACATAAATAGGTGCCAGCTCTGCAGGCTGGCCAGGTCGGCCGATCGGTGTATTGGCTCCAAATTTTCATGATCAGGAATGGTGCTCGGAATCAGTGGTGTCCACACCGGTCCGGGTGCAACAGCATTGACCCGGATATCTGAACCGTCCTCAAAAAATTGCTGGGCAAGGCTTGCAGTATAATTTTGGATCGCCGCTTTTGTCGCTGCATAGGGCAACAAAGATGGATTAGGATCATAAGCATTGACAGAAGTCGTATTGATCACACTCCCACCTTTGGGAAGATGTGGCTTGGCATGTTTGGTCAAATAAAACATCCCGCTCACATTTGTTTCAAATGTCTTATTCCATTCTTCGGCAGAGATATCGGTCACAGACTGATAACTCATCTGATAGGCCGCATTGTTAATTAAAATATCCAGTCTTCCAAATTCCTTGATCGTATGCTTAATAGCGGACTCACAAAAAGATTCTTCCCGTATATCTCCTTGAATCAGGAGTGCTTTCCTTCCAGCCTTTTCAATCCAGCTCGCTGTGTCAGCAGCATCTTCACTTTCGATTTCATCCAGATAGATAATTGCAATATCAGCACCTTCACGTGCCATTGCTATAGCAACCGCCTTACCGATCCCTGAATCTCCGCCAGTGATTAAGCAGACCTGCCCCGAGAGCAGGTTATTTCCAACATAAGTCTTCTCGCCATGATCGGGCACGGGATCCATTTTCTTCGATACGCCTGGCACAGGCTGGTCCTGTTTCTTGAACGGGGGTTGGGGATAAGAAGGATGTTTTGGTGTCGTTACTTTCATAAGAATAATTTTTCGTAAACTTCGTTAATCGTCCAATACAAGAGATTATAATCAGGTAAGTGAAATTTCTTATATTGGGTTATAAGAATTAATTTGAGCGCGAAATTAATGCAAGCATTCCACAATCAACATTGTATTTTACCTGATCTTTAAATTGGCGCTAACAACTTAAAAACTTAAAACAATGCCGATGTGGAATGC
>NZ_ASZT02000050.1:0-32766 GCF_001006065.1 Sphingobacterium sp. IITKGP-BTPF85 | reverse complement strand
CTTTTCAGGACGAGACATAGTAGGTTAAGAGGTTAGTTGGTTAGATAGTTAGAATGTGAGTTGGTTAATAGGTTCCGTACCATCGGTATTTGTGTTACAGTTTGTGGCACAAAGTACTATTGTTTGTCATGTTGGCAGAGCGAAATAATGTTGATTAGCGAAATAATCTTATTAATGAGCGATGTTCGCTCTCGAGAGGAATATGGTGAGATAATTTTTAAAAACTTAGTCTGTCGTGCTAGAGATCCAATAGCCTCCTGCTTTACCTTTACCACGATATTCAATTCTGCCTTCGTCTTTTAATTTTTGTAATCGGTGTTCCAATTTCCTTACTTTGATGTCAAATATGGATAAATAAAAGGGTAGACGTTTACCAGGATTAGTTGTAATGATATCATACAATTTATTTATGGCATCAGTTTCTTCTTTTTCTTTAGCTTTATTTTTAATTTCAAGAATTTCACTGATATTTTTTTGAGAATTTGATTGTCCTCTTGGTATTCTTTAATATGGTACTTGGCAGGTTCTTTTTTAATTTTAACAAAGGCCATCTGCGATCGTTTAGAAATAGCTCCAAGTGGAGTTATATCATTGATTCTAGTCTTTGCCAGTTCATAATCTGTATATTTTTTCAGATATGCATAAATGTTTGTCTGACTGATATGAATGTTATAGGTAGTTTTAAGATCTCGGACAATTTGTGCAGAAGTACGTGGTTTTATAAAGTAATCTGTATGTTTTACAAAATAGTCAAACATGTCTCGCTGATGTTTTCTTTGTATATTAACCGGATGTTTAGTATTTGCAGCAAAAGGAATTACATCTGTCTTTTGAGCCATAGATATTTCATCTTCACTGGCGTTAGTTTCAGCATCGCTAAGTTCTAGCTTAAGAACAAATCTTTCTTTTTTACCGCCAAAACAATATTCAAAGAGTGTGTGTGGTGCTAGTCCGAACGCTATAGCTAGCGAACATAGCTCATAAGCATAAGCATCATCCAAAGATTTTTTAAGTAAATTGTTTATTCTTGATTCGTTTAAGCCTGTTGCAGCAGCTAGATCTTGTTTTGTGTTAAAAAATATCTCAAATAGCTTATCGAACTCATTGGTTGAAGATTGCAACCTAGTTGCTGGAAAATTCTTAAAAAATTGATTGCATATAGCAGCCAAGTCGAGTCCAAGTGCAAGGGTGACAACGAAGAAAGTTTTTGCCGTCAATTTACGGTCTTCTTTTTCTAGCATGAAGTCAACGTGCTTACTTTTTTCGTTAACCATCGATGCTTCATTCAAGGTCGAAGCTATCTGTTGTTTTAAAAGGTTTGCGAAACTATTTGTACTGTATAATTTCTGTTCACTATTTTTCATCATATTTCATTAGCTGCAACTGCAGGATTTGGGGCATTTAACAGGAGAACTCCGAATTCGGAATAGACCTGCATGCTATGCGACTTGATATCACAATTTGTGATATCAAGTTCTCCCATTTTTCTTTTCAAGGCCCAACATAAATCTTTAAGGAATTACCCTCAGTGTATATAGCAGATTATTAGGATGAAATCACCAGAAAATTGGTCTATGTCTCCATTAATAACCTGTATAAAAACCCGAGTTTTAACACCTTAAATATTGGTTTTAAAAACTAATATAGTGAAAACAGACAAGATAACATGTCAAATATCTGTTACTCTAGCAAAAGTGGCGCTCTATTACCAATGGTTTACTCATATTGTCTATTGCAAAGTTTCCAGTAATTAATATTGATATTTCTCTATGGATTTGATCTGGTTATTGCCTTCGGTGAACACTAATATGGGTTGATAATGATCAGCTTCTTCAGCAGACATCCTCACAAAAGATAATATATGGACTGTATCACCGACTGTTGCATGAAGCGCCGCGCCACCATTCATACACACCTCGCCACTGCCTCTTTTTCCGGGTAATACGTAAGTCATTATTCTGCTCCCATTTATAGCGTTGTTGATATATACTTGTTCATATTTTTTTATTCCTGCAGCATCCAATAGGTCGGCATCAATGGTAATTGAACCATTATACGCGACGTTTGCTTCTGTCACAGTTACGGTATGTATTTTAGCTTTTAATAGTGTTACTTCCATTTTAAATTGCTCTTAATGATTTATTTGCTTTCGGATATTCGATCTTTTTGAATAAAAATCGGGTATTATGCTGTAGTAAAGTGAAATATTTTCCATCCATCTGTGCCAAGATCTCAAACGGTTCAGTAATGATAAATTTTTGTTGGGGACAAGATGTCCAGACCTGATTTATGATTTCGCCGCTGTGACTGTAGCTGGACATTATATAGTGAGTTTCTTCAATGTTGCTTTCGGCAAGATGAAACCACATGCCTTCACCAATGCCTCCTAACCATTGTGCGTCAATAGAGATATTGTACGGTCTTAAAGGCAGGTCAAGATGACCTTTGCTTAAGTCACATCCTAAGGCTGTGGATGATCCGTGGCTTAAATTCTCTTTGAGTAAGCTCCATTGAAACTTTAAGGATTTTGTACGACCCATATTCCAGCTGGTTAGTTGTCCATCTGCGAAACAAAATATCTGTCTATTTTGATGCGTATTGACAATATTGCTTGTCGGGCTGGGAATAATGGTTTCGGGAATACATATTTTTCTTATGCGTCTATCTTCTGGATGCATACCAGCTTTAAGCATCTGGGCGACAAATCGGGAGCAGCTGTTGTTGCGTGCTGCTAATGCACCGTATGGAACTGGGCCCATGTTGCTGAGGTCGCAGGCATATTGTGTGGCAACCTCATATTCTACCTGTGGTACGATGGAAAATAACAGCCGCCCTCCTCCGTGGGTGGCATGTTCGATCGCAGATAATTCCTGCATTATTTCCTCGATATTGGTGATCGTTGAATAGGTTTTGTCGAAGATAGCCGATGTCTGAATGGTTAGCCTGGGATCAAAATGTTTTGATCGGACCCGACCATAACCACGTGGGCAAACATAACGGCCAAAATCATAATACGTGACCTGCCCAGTATTGCGTGATACCAATAATATAGCGGCATGTCCCACCTTAAAGTTTAGATTTTTCACCAGCCCAAAACTTTTTAGTATGCTCATCCATTTTTCATCGCCATAGGCTGTTTTATCAGGCCAGGCCAGCGGAATCGCGAAATCATGAAAACTTTGATCATAGGCTGTCTTCTTAGTATTTAATGTATGGTATAGACTGTTCATATAGCGATCGCCATAATCAGCAAATAATAATACGAATTGATCTCGACTGTCTACTGGGTTGTCTGTGCAATAATCTTCCAATCCCGTAAGAACTGCGGCACTGGAAAAACCAGCAAGCATTCCTGTATGTTGGTAATAGTCCATTGCAGTCTGGATTGTACGGCTACGTTCAACTTGGATAATATGGTCAAGGGCTTTGAGATTAAAAATACCGGGTACAAATTTGCGCCCGATGCCTTCAATTTTTTCCATTTCTGTATTTGCTTGTATCACACGACCAGAAGCTTTATACTGCGCGAGGATGGAGCCTTTTGGTTCAACTCCAACGACTTTAATGTGCTGGTCTTTTTCCTTTAAGTATTTTCCAATGCCTGATATAGTGCCCGTCGTGCCAATTCCAGCAAAGAAGTGGGTAATCATTCCGGATGTTTGCTTCCATATTTCTGGACCGGTGGTTTCATAATGGGCCCGGCAATTTTCTGGATTGTTATACTGATCCGTATAGTAACTGTTTTTATTAATTTCCGTAAATGCCCGTGCTTGATATTGTGTGGAATTTTTATCTAGGAACCCGTTGGAATTATCGCAGAGCACGATCTTTGCATCCAGAGCTTGTAAACTCTTTAGTTTCTCTTGGGAACAATTGCGTGTGACGAAGATACAAGATCTGTATCCCATTTGCTTCGCAAGATAGGCAATTCCAATCCCTGTGTTCCCACTGCTTGCTTCAACGATTGTATCGCTAGGTTTTATAAGTTTTTTGGCAATTGCGTCCTTTACCATATACCATGCCACTCGATCTTTGGCTGTATGATTAGGATTAAAATATTCCTTTTTTATATAAATATGACATCGATATTTTTCTGAAAGGTAGCTGCATCGATGTAGTGGTGTATTTCCGAAGATTGAAGCATCCAAAATAGTGTAAAATATTAGTTTTCAATTCAATTTCTATTCATATTTAACGGTTTTACATTCCAATTTAGTATAGGATGTCTGTTTGTATAGTTGTGATTTAGTTTTTTAATATTTATATCTAATTGATATTTTTCCAATAGTTCAAGAAAGCATTTATCAGCTTTTGGTCTAGCATAAAGATTTTATGAAGAACGAAGGCTCTTCATAATTACCCTTTCTTCTCAGGATATCTGAAATGGACATTCCTAGTAAGAGGGGTAATTGTTAGCTTTAGGTAATCATTAGGTTAAAGCTATATAAACTCAACGTCTTTACCGTTTTAGAATGTTATATTTATGCTTAATAATCTTTAAAATAATAAATGGAATCAACTTTTTCTAAAATATCAACCATGGGTAAAACCGTATTTCTATTACTTCTTTTTATAACGATTGGTTCATCTGCATGTTATGCACAAGATGCAGGAGTCAGGTTATTTGCTCACCGTGCTGGGGCGCATGAGCTTGATGAGAATACCATGGAAGCTTTTAAAACAACATATAGCAAAGGAATACGTGGATTTGAAACTGATGTGAGAAGAACAAAGGATGGTAAACTGGTCATCTTTCATGACGACAGTTTTGAACGTATGCTTGGTATTCAAGGTAAAATAGAAGACCTTTCTTTGGCAGAGATAAAAAAGTTACGAACAAAAAAAGGTAATCCAATCCCTACATTAGATGAAGTCGTTGCATTCTTTAAGGATAAACCAGATGTATATATTGAGTTTGAAATGAAAACGAACAAACCGATGTATGGGGAGGCTGAATTGCAAACGTACTGTGCTGAACTTTATAAAAAAACGTATGAAAATAAACCGGAAGGATCAGATTATGTGTTGACTTCTTTTGATAAACGTCCGTTGCAATATTTGAAGTCAACATATCCGAATGTGGATTTGTTGTTTATAAAAGGAGTGGCCCTCACCCAAAGCTTAGTGGACGAAGCAAAAGCGATGGGAATTAATCGTATTGGAGCAAATGTACATGCCACAACTAGAAATATGGTGATAGATGCAAAAAAACAAGGAATAACAGTTAGTCTATGGCCTGGAAGATCAGTTAATGACTTTTTACTTGGCGTTTACTTGGGAAGTGATTACTTATGCTCTGATGTGCCACTAGCCGTAACCGAATGGGTAAAAGCTAATGCACCACAGATAAAACTTAAATAATTTTTTCCCTAAGTCGAGCAAACCATTACATGCAGTGCGTTCAACATTAAAACTAGTTGGGGTTTTGGAGGGTCAACTACATATTCTGAAAAAGAGATCTGATTGATGTAAATTTTTGATGAACTTCGATCCTTTAACATGCATTTGAATCAGACCCAAAAATACCATTTGACATCAGTTTATGGAAATTGATTTTTATAAAACCACATTTATTAGGTTCGAAAATAGTTGGCATGCTCCATATCTTTTTTAATAAACATTAAAAACGCCCTCTACAATTGATGTAGGGGGCGTTTAATTAGAGCAGCAATTGACTAGCGCTTGATTTCGATTCGCAGCTCTTCTTGCATATGCCGTGTCGTACCATTAGAACATAGGAATACGACAATAAAAAAACATTGAATTTACGACCAAAAGATTCTTCAACCTTGAAAATATTGGGATATCTGGGGTCATCATCGATTTGGGTCACGACGATATCTCGATATGGTTTGATCTCCACACGGTTATCCGCTCCCACCTCTAAGATGATTGAAGACTTATTGATATGGTCTATGTTATTTTCAAAGGATTCATTTCCGGCGATTACCCGTACACTGTTTCCCGTTAGTGGAAATATTTTTTTATTGCCTGCTGTCACCATGCCATTCCCTAATCCTGTCATTGAGTAAAACGTGTTTTCGGCCTGCGATGCATAGGCATTCTTTATAAGCACCTGGTAGAGAATGGTTTTTTTCTTTGGATTGATATCAATTCCTGTAGCATCTGATGTTTTTAAACCGATAAAATAAGTAGAATCTGGAGATAGACCTGCTGGTTTCAATTTCACTCGTGTACGGCCTGTACGCTCTCCTGCCTTGATCTGGATTTTATAATCGAGGATCTCATATTTATCCCGAGGCAGCAGTTTTGCATAGAGATTTTCATCAGCATCAAAAAGGGAGCGGTTGTAAATATCCAATTGCGCTTGATCTTCTTCCAACTGGATGACCATATCTTTAGAGGGTGCATGTGTTCCTCCGACAGATGCTGCGATATAACCGGTTACTTCTGCTTCTGCTAAGGGAACGATTTCTTGAAAGGTGTTGTGATAACTGCTACTGATCAAAGCAACTTCATTTTTGTACATTTCTTTTTCGAACAGTTCATTGTCTTTACACGATGCAAGCACCGAAGTGAGTGCCAGCATTGTTATATATATACGTTTCATGTGTTTATTTGTTAGCGTTGTTCAATCTAATAACCGGGATTCTGATCAAGAGAAGGAAGTCTTCTCATCTCGGCACGTGGTATAGGTACCCAAACTAATTTTTTATCGACTACGCGTGTCAGGAAGGATGAGGTTCCCGGGATGACGCGTTGGTAATACGTTTCTTTGGTTGCACCATCTGGATTCATCCCGCGTATCGGTTCGCGCTCTGTCTCCTCATAAATACCCCAACGGCGTACATCGTAAAAACGTCTATTTTCCCATAGCAATTCAACCATACGTTCACGTTCGACTTGTTTTTGAACAGTGGTTTTTTGGTCGAGCTGGTCTGCACTCAATCCTGGTAATCCAGCACGGTAGCGGACAAGGTTGAAAGCGCTTTTTATCTCATCTACATTTCTTGAAATGGTATATTGTTGATCTCCAAGCTGAACAGTGTGTGTGCCGGTTAGATTATTAATAGCTTCTGCGTAGGAAAGTAGAATTTCAGCATAACGGATGATCGAATATGCTTTTTTCATGTGACGGGCTCCTGTGCCTTGAAAAGCATCCATCGGGTGGTTATATTTTTTGATAACGTAACCCGTGATGGGGTAGTTGGGCGAGGTTGCCGATACACCGCCGCGACCATCGGCATCCTGGTAATAATATTTGGCGGTATAGTTATTGACCGATGCACTGGATTGAGCCTGCCATACGGCTTCGTTAAATCCGACGGATGCGTAGAAACGCATCTCACGATTTGCATACATATTATAGACACCCGAATTGAGAGGATAACCCGAAAAGTTTCGGGGCTTAGTTGTAAAACCTGTTTCCGAATAGTAGCCATCCACACTAGCCTCTTCTTTAGTGCGGCCATCATCCATCAGATAGGCATCCACCACTTTCTGTGTGACGCAGAAACGACCCCAACCTCCAAGGGAAGGAGGCATAGACCCCTGACTGATCGTAGTTACCAAATAGGAGGTGTTTCTACCCCAGATGATTTCTTTATTGATTTCTGCCACGGCTTCTCCGGTAAAGATATCCGAATAGGATTTGAATGGATCGATACCGTCAGCTCCATTGGGATATTGACCATAGAAATTTGGATCCGACTTTACGCCTTGAGGAAGTGCTGGGGTTTTATCATCTTTGAGTACGGTATGGAGGCTGTACTGCCCCATATCCATCACACGTTTGGCCGCGGCTGCTGCCAATGCCCATCTTTCTTCTTTATATTGTTGCGATACGTAATTGACCTGATCTGTCTTACGCTTCCAGGTGCCGAAGTATGAATTTGCTGCCGGACCACCATTGAAAAGCGGACTGGCGTGAATCAAGCGCAGACGTGCTACCAATGCAAATGCAGCACCTTTGTTTGGACGACCAAAATCCAAAATTGAAATTTCTTTTGGAAGTAGTTGGGCTGCTTTCTCAAATTCACCACAGGTATAGTCCATCGTCTCATCGTAAGTAGCCCGTGGACGATCGTATTCTTCTAAAGGTGCATTCGTGTTGACCACTTCATCGCCTAATAAAATAGCAGGACCATAGTCTACCAAAATGTTGTAATAGGCATAGGCACGGATAAAGCGTGTATATCCTTCGATCCGTAAGCGGTCCATATTGTTGAGATCTCTCGGACGATCGAGGTTTTGTAAGATGGTGTTACACTTACGGATGATTTTGTAATATGATCCCCATCGATTGAGGTTAGGGCTACCATCTCCAAAGAAATCCGAGGTGGTACGTCCCGTGGCAAAATCCATTCCGTAATATACATTGCCCGAACCTCCTCCAGTAAGTCCATTTAAACCTTCATCTGTAGCCATAGGTCCTGGAGTATAACCATATCGGATGGTATTAGATTCGTCTGGAAATGTGGCTGCGGCTCCCCACATGTAAGCCTCCATATTACGAGCGTTGGAAAAAGCAGAGTCGATGTTGAATTCATCGTCAAAATAATCGTCAATATTAAGGTAATCTTTACAGGATGTTGCCATTGCGATCAATTGGATCATCATGATGGCTAGTACTATTCTGTTTATGAGCGACGTTTTCATCAGTCTTAAATTAGTTTTTTTATGGATGATGAACAATCATGGGGTTATTGCACATATTGTAGCCCCTCATGGTTCATGTTTTTAAATTGGAAATACGTTAAAAATTGACGTATACTTGAAATGAATAAGTCGATGGTAAGGGGTATTTACGCCCATTCCAAGCAGCCTGTTCGGGATCGAATATTTTGACATTGTCCCAGATATATAGATTATTGCCCACGAATTGTAAATCCATTGATGATATACCGATGCGCTTGAAAAATGCTGTATTCAGGTTATAATTTAACGTGATCTCTTCTAAACGCAGGTAGCGTGCATCGCCTTGCCAAAACGTGGACAATTGACTGTTATTGTCATTATTGCCGTATTGTAAACGCGGGAAACGCGCATTGGGATTTTCGGACAATGCAGGATCGATACCGTTTGCTAGGGCATAATCCTTGGGAATCCATCTGTTATTTGGATCTGCGGCCAAGCTCAGCACATTCCCCAAATTTCCTTCGAAAAATGGCATATAACCCATGCCATTCGTTTTGGTTTCATTGTTTACAGACATGGGCTGTCCGACATAGAAAAAGGATGTTTTTCCGGTTCCTTTGAACAATACGCCTAGCGTGAGTTTCTTGTAGCGAAATTCACCTCCGAAACCAAACATGGTCAATGGTAAATTGCTATGAGTAAGGGGTACCATATCCAGTTTGTCAATAATACCATCGCCGTTTACATCTTTATATTTGATGTCGCCTGGTAGTACTTCTCCAAAGCTTTGCTTTGGGCTATATTTGATGTCGTCCTCGTCTTTAAAGAGTCCCAAAGAGTGATAGCCGCGAATCGAACCGAGCGGGAATCCATTGAATTCTAAATAAGGGTATTCCAGATAGGCTTGCTCCCAGTTTTGAACCATATTTTTGGTATAGGTAAAATTACCGCGCAGCGTGAAGCCTAAGTTGGGTGAAAAATTGTGGGTATAGCTGATGTTTCCATCCATCCCTGAGCTTTGCATGCGCCCCACATTGGCAAAAGGATTGGAGACAACACCTACGTATTCTGGAACCTGAACGCGTTGCTGGAATATGCCGTTACGTTGATCTTTGAAAATGTCTACGACAAAATCGACCTTATTGTTGAAGAGTTTACCTTCAATACCCAAATTGGATTTGATGGCTTTTTCCCAAGCTAAGTTATCGGCTCCGATGCGGGTCTCAAAGAGTGTCTCGATCCCGGGCACACCCCATGGACTACCAATGCCTTGGTTCACCTTTGTTAAGTAAGGAAAACGGATGGATGAGATCCGATCATTACCCACAGTACCGTAGGATGCCCTAATCTTCAGGTAATTGAGCCAAGGTGCGGATTCTTTCATGAAATTATAACCAGTAGGTACCCAGCCCACGGCTAGTGAAGGAAAAAAACCGTATTGTCTTCCCGGCTGAAAGTTTTCGGAACCGGTGTACCCAAAGTTGACATCCACCAGATAGGTATCCCGATAGCCATAGGTCAATCTACTGGATACCCCCTGATAGCGTATGGGGATAGCACTGAGATTGGATGTGGCATCGTCAGTGTCCTTAGCATCACTGATATAATAGTACAGCAATGCAGAAGTGCGGTGGTCGCTTCCGAAGATCTGATCGTAATTAACAACTGACTCGAAGTGATATTTGCGGTATTGTCTGGTAGACTTGCTGTAATATGCTTTTTGCTCCTGTACGGTTTCCTGCATAATGAGTGAACCATCTGCCGCTCGACCTAAAGCTTTGTATAATGAGGCTGTACTCGTCTGCGCTCTTCAAAATAACTGTGGATATCGTAAGCTCCTTGGACGCGAAATTTAAGTCCATCTAAAAACTTCGAAAGATCCTGATTGAGGGCCAGTGTCGTTTTTCCTTTGTACACTTCATCTGCTGCTTTTCCGGTGCGGTTGATCATGACATATGGTGATGATTGATCTCCACTGCCAAGACCTGGAAGAAGGCCATTGGAATATTGTGTGGGTAACGATACTGGTGTAAGGCTAGATTGTGCTCCCCATATATAATCGGTATTGGCCAATCCGGGTTGATTCAACTTGGATAAAAAGCCATCTGATCCCAAGAAAACTTTGGTTGTTTTGGTCAAATTGACATCCAGATTGATGCGGTAGTTGTAGGTGTTAAAACCTACATTGGAGCTGTAAACACTATTTTTATCGACTTTGTAAGCCGCAGTTTCAGTCTTACCGCCAAGACTCATAAAATAACGAGCTACTTCCGATCCGCCGCGTCCGCTTATATAGTAGCTCTGACGCCAAAAATTGTCGTTTAGTATCTCATCCTGCCAGTCCACGTCGGGGTACATATCCGGATCTAAACCATCGCGGATGATACCCATTTCTGTTTGATTGTACAAGGGACTTTGACCACGGACCACACTTGCTTCATTGGCCAATAAGGCGTAATCATGGGCGCGTAAATAATTGGGCAAGCGGTTGAGGTGAGAGAGGGTCGTATTGGCTCTTGCCGTAATCTGAATACGATCGATAAGACCTCTCTTGGTCGTAACTAATACGACTCCGTTTGCTCCACGGACACCATATACAGCGGTTGCAGAAGCATCTTTCAGGATCGAGAAGCTCTCGACATCTGCCGCATCGATGGTATTGAGATCACCCTCCAATCCATCGATAAGTACTAGGGCACTGTTATTGGCTCCAAATGTTCCAATACCACGTATCCAGAATTCCGATATGTTTTTGCCTGGTTCACCACTGCCTAGTCTGGAGATTACTCCAGCTGCCCTTCCGCCAAGCAGGTTGGCTATCGATGGAGCTGGCGATTGAAGTTGTTTGACGTCTACCGTGGTAATGGCTCCTACCGAACTTATCTTACGTTGTACATTACCGAGTCCGACCACCATAACCTCATCGAGGGCCGTACTGTTTTTGAAAGAGTAATTGTTAAATTACTCTTTGATTCAATCGCTAAGTGCTCGGAGGGATTGTAGCCTACATTACTAAATAGAACTTTATCACCATAATTGGCTTTGATACTAAATTTTCCTTCACTGTCGGTCGATGTACCGATAGCAGCTTTGTCTTTGATATAGACGGATACGCTGGTAACTGGATTATTTTCTTTATCCACTACGTTGCCCGCAATCGTCAACTCTTTCACTTGCTGTGCAAAACTTGTCGTCTGCAGGAGACAGAACCACAGCATGCACATAATTTGAATGAACTTCATTTTTGGTAGTTATATGTATTGTTTTCTATTTTTTTGTTCTTGTTCTAAGCTTCTTGCTGTTAAAGAAAATCCTCTATGAACTGGGCTTTGTGAAAGGTTTCTCTTTATGTATTATTCAATGACTAATTTGCGTATTCGGGCATTACTCCAGTCTGCGATATAGATATCACCTTGCTCGTTAACTGCTACTCCCCAGGGTTGATTGAACAGTGATTCTATAGGGCCACCATCTTTATATCCTGCTGTACCGGGTTGTCCAGCTACTGTTGTGACGATATTATCGGCAGAGACCATACGGATACAATGGTTGCCATAGTCGGCGACAAACATGTTTCCATTGTTGTCAAACTTGATATCTTTTGGATAGTTGAATAGGGCATCAGCAAGTGGTCCATCTTGAAAACCACTACCTCCAGGTGCGTTAAGTCGTTTAAAACCGCCGGTCCCATTGGGATCACGAAGATCGAGAACAGAAATACCTTGTCTGAATTCTGTTGGTGTAGCATTGGAATGCAGGGTGATATAGAGCAACCAAGGTTTTGCGGGGTTAATAGCTTGACCATATTGTGATCCATACGGGCCTTGATGTACGATGGTTGCCTCTAATGTTTGCGGGTCTATTTTGGCAATCTTTCCGTCTCGGTAGCGGGTATAAAGGTAGCCGTCATAAGGACAGAACGTAACAAAATTTTTGTAACGATCGGCATCTACAATGGAATTATAATGTGCGGTGGAATATTTAACATTGCGCTGGCGCGGGTACCAGGCTTCTCGTGGATCGAACGTAAAAATGACTTCCTTGGTCGATTCATGGGCAGCTGTCAGCATTCCAGTAGCGCGATCTACTGTCAATCCGTTTGCATATAATACACGGCCGGTTGCCTCTGATTCGATCAGGGGGGTCACAATGTTTTGTTGTTCATTAATTCGAGCAACTCCAAATGTAGCGGGATTGCCTCCATCCCGCCAAGACATAAAGATATTGCCTTCAGCATCTAATTCTAGATATTTGCCATACACTTCGGCTTCGGAAAGGGGACCTGGTTTAAAGTTTTTTGTGCCATTGCCGGTTACAGTAGTGACTTGTGCTTGTGTATGATAAATAAAGGAATCTTCATAGGCAATTGAATCGCCGTCTATGACAACAGAAATGCGTGGATCGGCTCCTGGCAAGCGCGGTACGATGGCATAGATTCGGTTGCCACTGGCAGAAATAACGGAAGCTTTAGCATGATTGAAATATACGTTGATCTTACTTGGATCTTTCCCGAAATTTTCCCCATCCAAAAGGATCTTATCTCGTGCTCCACCCTCATTCGGGTAAAATGAGGTAAGAACGATCGGTTTGCTAGGGTCATGTACTTTTTCAGTTATTTCATTTTTATTATCACAACTGGATAAATAAAATAATGCCCCCAAGAGATTGGTTAACAATAAGTAGCGATTAATCATAAAATTATTATTAGTTAGTATTGTTTAGAAGTCGCAATGTTACAATACTACTGTTTCCTAATTGTTAATTCTGAATTACTAAACCGTAATGAAATTGTGGTATTGAGATTTATTAGGTAATCATCTTGAGCAAAAGCAGCTATTGGAAACCTATGCTGCTTTTTTTAACGTAAGAAATAAAGGAGGATGAACTACTGTGATTTTGAAATTTTATTAATATATTCAGCTCGTACCTGCTAATATAAAATAAAGATTAACATATTGTTATGGTTTCTTTTTGACCAAGCCTTTTATGATTTTTGATTCTAATATTTAATATTTTTGGTGCCTTGATCGAGTCGATAATACTTTATCAGTGATTTTGTAAATAATATTTTAATGAAGCAATCATCAATTATTGAATCTCTTCGTCAAGATAATGAAGACGGTTTGGTCGCAATCTATCGGTTGTACAACAGGTCGTTACTTTTTTTGCGCGTAGATATTGTTCATCTGTACAGGAAGCTGAAGAGGTTGTCTCTGAGGCGTTCTTGAAATTTTGGGAAAGAAGGCGTCAATTTGAACAGGTGGATAAGATCCGTTCTTTTTTGTATGTAGTGGTGAAAAACTTATGTTTGAACCGCAATAGGAAAAGTAGGTTTATTGTGCAAATTGATGATATAAGTGATTATGAAGAAGTGCTTGTTGAAGATTCGGATATTTTTCTGCAAATCGTCCGCACAGAGTTACTTACCCAGATATTTGAAGAGGTAAATCTGTTGCCTGAAAAGCAGAAAATGATTTTTCAGATGAGTTTTATGGAGGATCTTACTATAGAACAGATAAGTGCCAAATTGCTGATGACACCCAATGCTGTTTATGCTAATAAATCCCGCGCTTTGGCAACCCTACGCCAAAAATTAGACTTAAAGAATTCCTGTGTTTTCTTGTTCATATTTAAGGATCTATTTTAATATTGTTGTCTTTAACGTGCTTTTTACACAATTTTATTTTTGTTGTATAATTGATGTAAGGTTTTACAAATTGTTGTGTTTATATAAATAAGGACTACTAATTATATATGCAACAAATAGATCAGATCGTTTCTTTGATTAAGGATAAAGTGCATGGAACACTATCTCCGGAAAAAGAAAGGGTATTAGAAAAAATGCTGTTAAATCATCCGAGATTGCAGGAAATCCTCCAAGAATTTGATTCGGAAGAGAAAATCCTAAGTGCGGTTGCGGATTATCAGCAGATTCTTCACGTTCATACTCAGCAGCGTGAAGAGATCTTATTGGATGATCTATTGATCAAGATAAGAAAACAAGGGCACGACTCTTCAGAAACCTTAATATTTCCGATTAGGAATCGTCGCTATTTATATATTGTTGCTTCTTGTTTTTTGATATTCTTGCTTGCAGGTTATCTGATATTAGAACAGCAAAAGCCGATAAAATATCTGCACCATACTGTTATCTCTGATTTCAATCCAGGAAAGAAACGTGCTTTGTTAAGCATGAATGATGGTAAGAGTCTTGTTTTGAGCGATGCTCATGATGGCATAAGCATGATGGATGCATTAAAATATACTGACGGGACAGTGATTGCTGATGAGAACGTGATTGCGACTAAATTAATGACTCTTAGTGTTCCTAGAGGGGGAGAATATCAAGTCGTGCTTTCTGATGGGACGAAAGTGTGGCTCAATTCAGACTCGAAACTGAGTTATCCACAATCTTTTGCGAAAAATCAACGCGAGGTAACATTAACTGGTGAAGCGTATTTTGAAGTTAAAAGTGACAAAAAACGCCCTTTTATCGTGCATACGAGAGATCAGACAGTCGAAGTTTTAGGTACTCACTTTAATATTGCAGCTTATCAGGATGAGGCTGTTTCACTGGTGTCACTCGCGGAGGGTAAAATTCAGGTATCTCATGAAAACCAACCTGTTCATATTTTGATACCGGGGCAACAGGCAGCTTTTAAGGATGGACAGATAAACGTTTATCCAGTTAATATTTCGGAGTTTACTGCCTGGAAAAATGGTGAATTTATATTTAACAATGAACCGCTGTCTTCTGTTATGCAAAAATTGGCTCGCTGGTATGATGTGGAATTGGTTTTGGATAAAAAGCTCGAAAATATGAAAATCTGGGGCTCTATTACAAGAAATAGTCGTTTTAGCCATGTACTGCGATTAATTAAAATGACTGATGAAGATATTGACTATAAAATTGAAGGAAGGAGGGTAACATTCATGAAATAAATTTTACTCAGGAATGTTGAACTAAATACCGGAATAGCGCTAACTATTCCGGCAGGAAAGTTCAAGTAATGATAATCGCATATTGTAGATACTATATTTTAACTTAAACCAGTCAAAGGTAATGAAAAAAAACAATCTCGGAATGGCTAAACGATTCCATTCCCAGCACTTTAAGTACTTTGTCATGATGAAATTTTTGATCTTGTATATTTTCTGTTCCGTTGTGCAGCTTCATGCTACTTTACGTGCGCAGACCATAACGATTAAACAAAAAAATATGTCTTTTGTACATTTTCTCACGGAAATAAAAAATCAGACGGGCTATAATGTTCTATGTAAAAGTGACATCCTCAATGATGTGAAAAATTTGAATGTCGATCTGACCAATCAACCGCTAACCACTGCATTGGACAAATTGTTGGAACCTCGGAATCTCCGGTATACGATTGATGAAAAGTCTATTGTTATTCAAAGAAAGAAGATGACGGGCCGCATAAATCAAAACGGTTTCATTAAGGTGGATGCCGACCAACAGCAGGTTTTTTCGGGGCTTATTACTGATGTTGCAGGTGAAGCACTTTCGGGTGTCAGTGTTATGGTAAAAGGAAGTCCGCAAGCGGAAGCGCTTCGGATGTTGATGGCCAGTTTTCGGTCGTGGCGAATGTGGGTGACGTACTGATAATATCTTTTGTGGGATTCAAAAAGCAGGAAATTATGCTTCGTAATCAGCAGGTTTTGGAGATTAAGCTTGAACAGGAGGAAAAGCTGATGGACGAGGTCGTAGTCGTAGGCTATGGCGTGCAAAAAAAGATAAATATGACGGGTGCTGTTGCGACCTTGTCCGGGAAGGAGCTTGAAAGTAGGCCAATTACAAATGTAGGTCGCGGACTGCAGGGACAGCTTCCTGGATTGACAGTCCGAAGTCAGAATACAAGTCCGGGCAATTCTGCTCCTGAGATCCGAATCCGTGGTGTAGGTACTTGGGGAGATGCGAATCCTTTGGTAGTGATCGACGGGATACCGGGGGGCAATCTCAATATTTTAAACCCGGACGATATTGAAAACGTTTCGGTGCTCAAAGATGCTGCTTCGTCTTCTATCTATGGTGTTCGCGGAGCAAATGGAGTGATATTAATCACCACTAAAAAGGGTAAGGCGGGTACAACGAGTCTTAATTTTAATAGTTACTATGGACTCCAGACTCCTACCGCTTTACCAAATTTTTTAGGTTCTGTCGATTATATGTTGCTGCAGAATGAAGCAAACAGCAATGCTAATCAAGGACCTACTTATAGTGAAAAAGATATCGAAACGGCGCGCAACGGAACTGATCTTAATTATTTTGCAAATACCGATTGGATCGATGAAGTATATAAGAGGAATGCTGCGCAACAAAATTATAATTTGAGCCTACAGGGCGGTTCGGAAAAGAGTAGTTATTATGCTTCATATGGATACCTTGGCGAGGGTGGACTGGTAGTAGGTGATAATTTTAAAGCAGGACGTCATAATGCCCGTTTACGATTAAATACGGAACTGATCGATCGCGTCAAGATAGATGCTAACTTGGGTTACATTGACCGTGGTTATTACGGTTCTGCATCGGGTACAGGTGCACTTTCTGGTGCAACTTCGATACGTCCCTTGGTTCCAGTAAGATTTTCAAATGGAAGCTGGGGATATCATGGTGGTCAAAGTAATCCAGTCGCGGTGGCAACCGATGGCGGTACCAACCGTTTTACTTCGCAAGAAATTACAGCCAATGTCGCAGCGACGCTCAACCTGATGAAAGGTCTCGATATAAAAGGTCAATATGGTTTGGTAAAATATAATTCGAAGCGAAATACACTGCTTAAGACCATCAATTATTTTAGTCCCGATGATAATAAATTGATCTATCAGACCAATAATCCTAATAGTATCAAAATGGATCATTACGCTGGCACTTATCAAACATTCGTGGGTACCGCTAATTATATAACAACTATTCAAGATAAACATAACATCACCGGATTGTTGGGGTTTTCAGCAGAAGAGACTATTGGAAATGATTTTTGGGCTTCAAGGCAAAATCTCCCTGTTCAGGAGCTGGAATCTCTCGCGGTAGGTACGGAAAACCAGTTGAACAGTAGCTCCAGCAATCAGAATGCCCTAATGTCTTTTTTCGGAAGACTAAACTACGACTACAAAAGCAAATATCTGCTGGAAGGTAATTTTCGTCGTGATGGTTCTTCCCGCTTTCATAAGGATGTACGATGGAACTGGTTTGGATCTTTCTCTGCTGGTTGGGTATTGAGTGAAGAGCATTTCTTTGAAAAAATGAAAGGATTCTGGGATCTGGCTAAAATCCGATTCTCGTATGGTACACAAGGAAACGATAAAGTAGGACGTGATTTTCCTTATATGGCGACCTTGGCCTCTGTACAGATGACGAGTAACAACCCAATCGGTGATGAAGGACAGGTGGGCTTTAGGCAAACGTTCATTCCAAACCAATTTATTACTTGGGAATCTGCTGAAAAAACAAATTTGGGATTAGATCTTGCTTTTTTAAATAGTAGGTTAAGCCTGACTGGAGAATATTTTATTAATAATACGAATGCGATCATTTTAAATCCGCCATTACCTGATGTGATTGGTGTGGGTACTGCTTATCCTGCACAAAACTCCGGGTCAGTACAAAACAAAGGCTGGGAACTGGTTATGGGTTGGCGTGACCAAGTGGGAGATTTCAGGTATGCCGCCAATTTTAACCTTTCTGATGTGAAAAATAAGATTACCAAGCTGGAAAATTTCGCGAATAACCTTGGGGATCAAGTTCGATTGGAGGGATATCCACTGGATGCTTTTTATGGATTTGTGGCTGATCGAATTGCGCAAGAAAGTGATTTTAATCTTGTTGATGGAAAATATGTTCCTAAGTTTCCATTTCAAAAGGGTGATCTGGTAGCTCCAGGGGATTTGATTTATAAACCTGCCGATGCGGATGCGACAGAAATAACCGTATTGAAGGATCGTGTAATCTTGGGAAGTGAAATTCCACGCTATACTTACGGATTTAGAGGCGACCTAGACTATAAGGGCATTGATTTTAGCTTCTTCCTGCAAGGGGTGGGCAAGGCTGACGGATATTTGGGCGGTGCTGCGCGCCATCCTTTTATCAATAACAGTGCTATGCCACAAGATGTGCACCTGGACAGATGGACTCCAGACAACACCGATGCATCTTATCCAAGATTGGTTTATATGCGTACCCACAATACACGTTTATCGTCCAAATGGTTAGAAGATGCGGCTTACCTTAGGTTAAAAAATATACAGATCGGGTATACTTTTCCAACAGCGATGATGGAAAGATTAGAGTCTCTAAATTGAGAATATATTTCTCTGCGGATAATCTCTTCACCAAAACTAACTTCTATAAAGGTTATGATCCTGAAATACCAGCGGGTAATACGGGAGGTTATTATCCGCAAGTTAAAACGTATGTTGTCGGTCTAAATTTCAACCTTAAATAGTCTAGATCATGTTACTTCAAAAATATAAAAACAATACACTAAGAGTGATGCTTTTGCTTATAGGCATGGTTACGCTGAGCAGCTGTAATAAATTTCTGGATCGCTATCCGCAAGATGAAATCGTTGATGATACTTACTGGAAGACTCAAGAACAGTTGGAGATGGCGGTTACAGCTATCTACTCGCGCGTAAAAGCGAAGAATATTGTCGATATGGAAAATTTGGCCGAAAATACGATGTGGCCGACAACAACAGAATATAAAGATATCGGTTCTGGTGTATTTCCGGTCACTCAACCTACAGTGGATGCTGAATGGCGAAATATGTACCGCGATATCCGAGAATGTAATGTCTTTTTGGAAAAGTACAAAAATGCGGAAGAAACAACACCGGGAGCTAATGAACGACTTGCCGCAGAAGTTCGTGTGATCAGAGCTTTGGGATATAGCTTTTTGACTTCTTTTTATGGAGATATTCCTTTGTCTTTAGTACCACTGAATCCAGGTGATCCGGAGTTATATGATGCAAGAACACCGCAAGCTGAAGTGGTGGATTTCCTATTGAAGGAATTGGATGATGCGGCGGTTGTGCTTCCACAAGCAATTCCTTCGGGGGATGATTTAGGTCGTATCAGCAAAGGTACTGCACTAGCCTTAAAAGCGCGCATTGCGCTGGCGTATGGACGATATGAAATCGCTGAGAAAGCAGCTAAAGATGTTATGGATCTAGGCGTTTATAAGTTGTATACAACAGGGAATCCGAAAACTGCCTATCAAGACCTTTTTACGAGAAATGGTAAACTGGCTATGGGAAAAAATCAGGAGACACTATTTGCAAGGTTGCATAAAATGGATATTATTATGCATAATTTAAGTAGGGAGATTCACGTACCTGATCAGTTTGCTCGTTTTGTGCCGACAAAATCGCTGGTTGATTCCTACTTATCATCTGATGGTTTACCGATCGAAAAATCCCCGCTGTATAAGGATGATTCCTATGCAGATGTCTTCAAAAACAGAGATCCGAGAATGACCCAGACGATCTTAGTGCCGGGAGATAAATGGGGTGGACGTTATGATGGTAGACCGATTGCGAGCAATCCTGATCCAACGATCTTTCAAGTTCCTAAATTTAGCCAAGATGGTCGTGGATCGGTTACCACAACTGGCTATTACTATAAAAAATATGTGGAGCTATCTGCTGTTCCAAATTATAACAGAGATGATAATGATATTCATCATATTCGGTATGCAGAAGTGTTGCTAACCTATGCGGAAGCGCGGATGGAACAGGGGAAACTGACTCAGGCTGATCTTGATATCTCAATCAATTTGCTGCGTGACCGTGTTGGTATGAAACGGATGGAGCTGAGTTTTTTAGCGCAACACGGCATGGATATACGTACGGAGATCCGCAGGGAGCGACGGGTGGAACTTGCACTTGAGGGGCAAAGATACTTTGATGTACGTAGATGGAAGGAAGGAAGTCGCCTTGCTGCTGATATAGAAGGAGTGAAAGTTTCGTGGTTCCCACAATTAGCGAGTGCGGCTTACCGTAAAAATAAAGATGGGTTTTTGATCGTGCAGTGGAATCGTGCTTTTGAAAATCCTAAAAACTACCTATGGCCTGTGCCACAGACACAATGGGAAAGAAATCCAAATCTGGGACAAAATCCCGGATGGTAGAATGCTAAATTAAATCAGATCTCTTCTAAAAGTAATATGGTTTAATTACTTTAAACAAAAAGGCTGCTTAGATCATTTAAGCAGCCTTTCTTGTGTCAATAGTCTCACCATGGGGTAATACTACCATACTGCTGGTATGCAGTATGGTACTTCAGTATGTTTAATTCGTTGCTCCTTGATTGGCCATTAATGGCCAGCCTGGATTTTGGTATATACTTGACGATTCCGGTGAGCCGTCTGGTGAAGTTATGGTAAAGTGGCTCATAGCAATTGGATTTAAATAATGTGCACTGATCCATTTATACCCGTCGAGGACTAAATTGGTTGCCGCTAAGTTGATGCGGTAAGGTCTAAGATAATTGCTTTCAGACTGCAGGGAAACATTGGCTGTTTTTCCTGCAGTATTTGGCTGTATCAACGATGAAACTCCTTTTTCATCTTTATACCATTCTTGCATAGGTCCCCATATTTTCATGCCTTCAACAATATAAGGTTTTGCCGCAAGTTGGTCCAATGCTCTCCAGCGTTTTAGATCTGTAAAACGCATGCCCTCAGCGACTAATTCCAAGCGTCTTTCTCTCCGGATATTATATAAAACTTTATCCGATAATAATTGTCCTGCAGAATAAGCTCCGAAATCACCTTTTGCTTCCATATTCATATCGGTGTTATTGACCGTGTTCATATAGTCGGTGTTGACTCCAGCACGCTCCCTGATTTGCGTCCAGTATGCCTGCGCCTTAGCATTGACCGAACCATTTTTAAGGTAACTGGCTTCGATATAATTTAAGTAAGCTTCAACGGCTCTGAATACAATAGAACCGGTGGTGCTTGTTGCACCTTCGGATTGTGCAATCAGGTAATTGAACCCTTTCTTAAGGGCATAACCTGTTACATATCGAGTTTCAGCAATACCCAAAATATCCGGTTTTCCCTCTACGATATCTTGCCCATTGGTATTCTTTCGATCGGTATAGCTTAACTCTCCCGGAGCTTTCATAAAGATCTGTAAACGGTTATCGCGGTCAATCTTTACATCGCTGATTAAATTATCGCCTTTATATCCTGAATTTGCGGCATAAATCGGTAATCCATTGGCCATGGTAAAATTTTCTACTAATCCTTTTGCATATCCCGAATTCCCTGCATTTCTATTCATGTAATGGTTTACAGCATGTGTAACATTTAAGGGTAGGCTATATTGTCTCCAAAGAAGCACTTCACTATAGGCATTTAGGTCAAAATCACCAAACATCTTGAAGTAAGGATTATTGGATGAATTAAAGCCATTATCTTTTGTATTGTTAACTAATGCTACTCCATCTGCTACCAACTGCGCAGACTCCATGGCCTGTGTCAGGAAGTAGTCGATTTCCTGATCGATGTTCATGGCGAAATTAGGATTTGATTTTGCTCCTGGCCATCCCGGTCCGCCGGGTACTAAAGCAGTTCCTTTATGGTATTTCAACCAGGTAGCTTCATGCAGTGCCACACGGGATTTTAACAATAGTGCTGCATTTTTGGTGATCCGAGTTTTTCCGGAAGCAGTTGTTGTACTGAGTAAAGTAGCCGCTGAATCCAGATCTGCGATGATAAAACGGGCAACTTCGTTTCGCGGTTTACGAGTAGAAATGACGGTTAATTCCTCCAGATTATCTTTTACGGTATTTTTTAAGATGGGGAAATCTCCCAATGCCTGTACTTTGTTGAAGTATTCATAAGCCCGTAAGAAATAGGCTTCACCGATGTAATGCTCAATATTGAGCTTATTGCCGGTTATGCTGTTACTTTTCCATTTGGGAAGTACCGATTCGAGGAAATAATTGACCTGACGGATATTCGTAAAATCCCAGTCTCCACCTGTAGCGCCTACTCGCCATTCGCCAGGTACCCAACGTGTCGCATAGCCCGAAGTCACTTGATTGTCTGTCCCGTTATCATTAGCAAATGTACCCAATCCCCAACCTCCATGTGTTGGGAAATTGTAACGGGTAATGGTATATGCAGCGAGATCAGCTTCTGTATTTAAGTACTCTGAGGGTGTTACATCGGACAAAGGTGCTCTATCCAAATATTTATTACAGGATAATAATGTACTAAAGGCAAGTACCGCTGCGCAGAGTTGTTGTATCTTATTTATATAGCTCTTTTTCATTATTCAAATCATTAAAAATTCACACTTAATCCAAAAGAATAGATGGTTGAGAACGGGTACGATTTACCATCGTTCCATCCTCCTAAACCTACCGTCTCCGGGTCAAATACTTTTGCCATTTTTGTAAATGTCAATAGATTCTCTCCGGAAGCATATACACGGATTTTTGACAGTCCGATCTTTGATAATAAAGCAGGGTTGAAGGTATAGCCGAGCTGCGCATTTTTTAACCGTAGATAAGCGGCATTCTGTATATATCGTGTCTGGGTCTGCTGGTTCTTTTGGGTGTTGAAATAAGGTCTTGGTAGGTAGCATCGGTGTTGATCCCCAGCACACCGTTCTGTACCATCACTGAATTCTCGTCCCTAAAGAAATCCATGTTTTCCTGGAAACCTGCCGATTGCCACATACCGCCATTGGCACCCCAGAAATAAGGTCCGTTGGGCACGTGATCCCGTTTTCCAATTCCCTGAAGAAATACCCTAACGTCAAATCCTTTATAATTGGCAGTAAGATCTAAACTGTATCTAAAGCGGGGTAGGCTATTGCCGATAATGCTCATATCACCAGGATTGGCCAAGGTACTTGCTCCATTATTTACCTGTCCATCTCCATTTTTATCCAAATACATAACATCTCCTGCTTGCCATTTGGTAGCGAAAGATTGTTTGGTATTGGCAATATGTGCATCCATCTGCTCCTGAGTCTGTGCGATACCTAGCGTTGTGTAACCCCAGATCTCTCCGTTCTTTTTACCGTTGTACCATTGGGTAAAATTTCCGGTTGAATTAGGGTATTTGGTGATGGTCTGTTGATCGTCTGATAATACAGCACGTACGCCATAGTTGAAATCTCCGATATCGTCTTTCCATGAAAGTTCAACTTCAAACCCTTTAGAGTACATTTCTGAATTATTGATGCGAGGTACCGCTGTTCCTAAAATCGCAGGTAGATCGGGTGCTGGACCAATCATGTCATAGGTATTTCTTTTATAGAGATCAAATGCGAGTCCTAAGCGATTGTTGAGAGCCGCGACATCCAATCCCAGATTCCAGCTGGAAACACGTTCCCAGGTTAAAGAAGAGGAGATTAAATTTGGAGCACTTGCCGAATTTGGTTTCACACCATTGAGTAACCAGCTACCCTGTCCAGCTGTAACCGGCATGATGGAATAGAAAGGATACCAGTTGTCTGTTCCTTGATTCCCTAGTTCTCCATATGATCCTCTAAGTTTGAATAAGGATATTTCAGATTTTAGAGGCCAGAAGGCTTCGTTGGAGATATTCCAGCCTGCAGAAAATGAAGGGAAGAGATTCCATCTTAGGTCTTTCGGAAATCGGGATGAACCATCATAACGGGCATTTAATTCCAAGAGGTAACGGTCTTTATAGCTATAATTGACCCGGCTAAAAAATCCTGCAATAGCCCAGTGCTGATACCCACCATTGGTTTTCGGATCTAATGTTGCGGTATTTAACGTAGGGATATCGTCTGTGATCAAACCACTCATATTACCGCTTAGCGTTCTGTACTTATTCAATTCTGAATTGAATCCTGCCAGAACTGTAAACTGGTGGTCTTCGGCAATATTGAAACTATAGTCTGAAAATAAATTGGTACTGAAGTATTCATCTTTTCGAGCAGTTTCCCCGACACTGGTTCCGCCAGCACTGTTGTATCCGACCGGAACAAGGAAAGGTTCTTTGTTTACTGCATAAGCATAAGCTTTTAAGATTTCCCCGTGATCATTCCTATTGGTGATTCTGTAATTGACATTACCGGTGATATTCCAACCTTTGACCGGTTGATATTTTAACTGGATCTGCTGATATAAAAAGTCTTTTTGGTAGTTGGTACGTCCTCCGTCCAGTAATTGATTTATTTCTGAAGGTTCTGAAAAGAATCCATTATCATCGCGTACAGGAACGGTTGGCCAGCGTCGGGCTATATTATGATAATAAAGGTCATTCATATGCGTTGCTTTATCAAAATCTTCTCTTACAAACCGGGTATTTGTTAATAGATCTAGCTTATCGGAAATTTTGATATCTAATTTTGTAGCAAATGAAAAACGTTTGAAATTATCGTTTGCATATTTATTTAAACCATCCTGATCCATATAATTCAGTGAAGAATAATATTTAACACGGTCTGATCCACCGTTCACACTCATGGTATGTTCATGTGAAGTGGAGAAGTTTTTATAAAATTCTTCAAACCAGTTGGTATTGGCGTTCGATCCGGTATAGTACTGCCATTTTCCATCTGCACCCGCTGTGGAGACGGTACTGATTTCTCCATTTTGATAGGCAATGATTTTATCAAGGACAGTTTGTGAAAATTTGGCCGCTTCGCCATCATTCGCTGCGACTTCATTGTAATAGTAAGCAAATGTTTTAGAATCCAGCATGGTTGGTAAACCTCGTGGTGCACTTAACCTGATATTGTTGTTGTAATTGACCACCGGTTTTCCGATTTTCCCTGCCTTTGTTGTAATTAAAATAACACCGAAAGGAGCTCTAGAGCCATATATAGCGGCTGAAGCGGCATCTTTTAAAACGGATATATTTTCGATATCCTGAGGATTTAGCGCATTCATATCGCCCTCCATTCCATCGATCAATACCAATACAGATGAAGAGGAACCAACACCGATTGTACCTGCTCCGCGTATATTGACACTCATGGTTTGGTTAAGTTCGCCACCTAGACCGGCAGTTTGCAGATTTAGTCCCGGTACCATTCCTTGTAGGGCCTGTCCTAAGTTTTGCACAGGTCTGGACTCAAGTTGCTTTGCGCTGACCGTAGAGACGGAACCCGTCAAATTTATTTTTTTCTGTGTGCCATAGCCAACGACGACAACTTCGTCCATGGCAGAAGCGTCCTCCTCCAGAGTGATACTCATCTGCGCTGAAGCGATATTTTCGATTGTTTTAAAGCCTACATAACTAAAAATTAAGGTTGATCTGGAATCTTTTACGGTTAAGGTGAATGTGCCATTTTCATTTGTAGTTGTACCATTATTTGTCCCTTTTTCTCTGATGCTTACTCCCGATAAAGGACTGTTGCCAGATTTATAGACTTTACCGTAAACAACCAATTGTGTTTGTACAGGTTCTACGATCACGGTTTTGACGGTTTCCAATTTAGGCTTTATCAAAATTGTATTGCCGTTCCATTCGTAATCAAAGGGCTGTTCTGCTAATACCAGTTCCAGGGTACGTTGTAACGGCAATCTTTTATATCTACAGAAACAGGTTTTGCTTTGCCGATTAATTCTGTATTATAGACCATCCTGATTCCTGTCTGTTTTCGAATACTGACGAGTACTTCTTTTAAGCGGGCTTCTTTTACGCTTAAGCTTATTTCTTGGGACAATACATTGGCGGAAACCTGTAAGCTCACAATAATAAGGAAAGTTGTTATTTTCATTTTTAGGAAAAAACCATTACATAAGATTGCAGGGATTTCCTTCAAAAAAATGAAAAATAATTCCCTACAATGCATCATTTTATTTATACATTTGTTCATTAGGTGATTGATTAGTAATACTTTAAGTTTATTTGGTTACCTTTTAATTGGTTCAGTTGCATGGCGGTGCAACTGGATTTTTTTGTTTTTAGATATTTGTTTAGTTGTTTTTTATCATAGGCATATTTTTAAGTAGGTTTTGAATGGATAATTATTTTTCAACTTTTATCGTATTTTGCTCGAATTGGAATTTGACCGGTCCTGTCTTTTCCAGCATTTTCAATACATCTGAAAGTCGTACTTGCTTGGATAATTGTAGTGTATAGCGTGTTCTTGGAAGTGAATTATAATCCACTTTTACATCATACCATCTTGCAATGACACGTAATATGGACGCTAGTTCTTGATCTTCAAATAGAAAATCACCATTTTTCCAAGCCATAACAGATTCTATATCGGCTATGCTCTGTTTTGATAGGCCAGAATGATGATCGGTCGTTACTTTAAAATTGGGCCTCATGAGAATGGTTTTTTCATCTTTTCCATGTAATGATCGAAGTGTAATTTGCCCCTCTAGCAGGGTAGTTTCTGAATAGCTTTCATCTTCATAAGCATTTACATTAAAATGGGTCCCTAAAACCTGGATTTCCTGCATGCCGTGCTGCACAGTAAATGGAACTTTTTTCTTTGCCACTTCAAAGTATGCCTCTCCCTGCAGCTGTACTTTTCTTTGGTGGCTAAAATCTAAATTGTACGAGAGAGAAGATGCTGAATTTAACCAGACATGTGTTCCGTCTGGAAGTAAAACTTCATATTTGCCCCCACGAGGTGTTTCTATGCTATTGGTACCTTTCAATCCTTTTGCTTTTGTATCCGCAATGATATACAGGAGCTGGCCATCATGATTGCTTTTCACCGTCAAACCTTTTTCTTTTAACAATGTCAGATTACTGCTATTGCTATCATCAAGTGAAATAGTGGTTCCATCCGCAAGTCTTAAGATGGCTTTATTCGTTCCTGGCATGATCTGTTCAGCTTGTTGAGACAGGTCTACTTTGGAAGTATTTTCAAGCTTTTGATTGAAATAAAGCATTCCAGTAATGCTCAGCATGATTATTACTGCCGCAGCTACCGGAAACCATCGTTTCCAATTTATAAATCTGCTCTTTTGAAAATGGATTTGATTTTCAATCTTGGATAAAATCGCCAATCGGCGCTCATCTGTAAAGAATGCTTCGTCCAATTCTTTTCCCTTACCATAGGTCTCATGAAATCTGGACAATAGCTGTTCTTCTTCGAAAGATGTTTCACCTGCGAGATACCTATCCAGTAATGCTAGAATTTCTTTTTGTGTCAAATTTATGGTTATATGTATATATGAGTAAAAGGGATGATCTATCCCTAGGCAAAAATTGATTTTTTTTAAGGATGGAGTAGAAGAACCATAAATAACTCCACGCTGAGGGTTTTTCCCAGATTACTCCTTAAGAATAGTAGCGCATTTGATATATGATATTCAACTGTTTTCGTGCTAATGGCCAATTTTTCAGCAATTTCTTTATGTGAAAGATGCTCCAGACGGCTTAACTTAAAAACTTCTTGGCAACGGGAGGGAAGTGCATCGATGATCTGATTGATCTGTTGATCGAGTTCCTTATATTCCAATAGTTCTTGATTGCTATCGGTGCTCAGCGTATCCATAAAATTTACAATATCTTCTGTAATAGTATTACGTCTCAATTGTCTCAGTACCTCATAACGTACAGATGCGTATAAATATGATTTTAAAGATATTTTAATGAACAGTTTTGAACGGATTTCCCAGAGGTTAACAAATACTTCCTGAATGGCATCTTCGCATTTGTCATGGTCCTGCAATATACGGTAACTGGATTGGTATAAGTTTTTCCAGTACTTATTGTATATAGCGGTAAGTGCTGAATGGTCATTATCCCTCAACTTATCAATAGCTCGTCATCCCCAAATTGAGTGTTTTTCATAAAGCGGTTTTCTAGATACCCAATATATGTAGTATTTTTATAAATCACAAATTATGTAGTACATAATATATGGTTTTCACTCTTGTTATTGCTTTGAAAATTAGTTTTTTATAGGTATGCATGTGGCGAGTGTTAACGCTGTTTTGCGGATCGGATTTATTGAGTTTAAATTTATTTGTAGTAATAGTCTTTTACAATAATGATAAGATTAGATATAAATCTTTCGGTTCGAAAATGCAAAAAAAGACTGCCCCCACATAAGTAGAGGCAGCCTTTCTTGTAATTGATAAATGCTTATTTAATAATTTTTATTTTGAACTAAACTTCCTTTTCCTGCATCAATGGCACTTTGTGGTATCGGCCAAAGTTCATTTTTACCAGCAGTAAACGTTCTTTTTTCCACCAGGAATCTATCGGTTAAATTTGTAAAAGTAACTTCACCTGTAGTCGAATTAACTGATCCTTTAGATAAACTTCCATAAACAGTTGTATTCATTACATCTTGGGCAATACCCCAACGTATAATGTCAAATCTACGTCTGCCTTCACCTGCTAATTCAACTCTAAATTCACGCCTAACCAGCTCTCTTAGCTTAGCTTGAGAGGCATATTCGGATTCATTTACTTTTGGTAAACCTGCTCTTATTCTTACCTTGTTCAGTTGATCATAAACTGTAGCATTTATTTGATTTAGTTCAATTTTAGCTTCAGCATTTAGCAGTAAAATCTCCGCATATCTTTGTACAATAATATTCACGCCTACATTCCACACATTACTATAAGATGAAGGGTTTTGAAGATATTTACGGTAATTATATCCTGAATTAGATGCGTTATCTGCACTTGCTGGGTGATCTTTGGTATCGCCTAATGGGTCGAAGTATTTTCCAGCATACAATGCTCCAGGGTATACAATAGTAGCAGCTAGTCTTGGATCTCTATTATCATATGGTTTGGCAGGGTTGTAAGTCGTAGAGGAAGCAATGGTTTTTCCGTCTTTCGTTTCATATGCGTCCACAAGATTTTGGACAGGAATAATTGAACTCCAACCCCCGATGGTATTCGGCATCATAATACCTAGCTCAGTATAACCAAATGTATTTTCTATATATTGGATATCTGAAATGACTTCTAAGTTATTTTCGTTAGCGGCCTCAAACAGATTAGCATAGTCATTAAATAATTGATAATGGTTGAAATCTATGATTTGTTGAGTTGCCTTCAAAACATCAGCATGTTTATTCTGAAAAGCATATGTTCTAGCTAAAAAACCTAAGGCTGCCCCTTTTGTCATTCTTCCTTTTTCTGCTTGAACGACAGGTAGATCTGCTGCTGCAGCTATTAATTCATCTTCGATAAATTTGAATACTTCTGCTCGGGTTAGCTGGAACGGCAGAATCTTCTATGGCTAAGGTTTTGGTTATTAAGGGCACATCTCCGAAAAGAATGGCTAAATCTAAGTATCGATAAGCGCGCAGTGTTTTTACTTCTGCTGTTAATCTTTTCTTCAAATCAGCAGCAATTGGAGCTTTATCAATATTCTCTAAAATCCAGTTTGCTCTCCTAATATGTGTGTAGGTGAATCTTGAACTCGCATTACCTGGGTTTGTCGGGTTGAATGATCCATTACCGATTTGTTGAAAGCCTTCGTGTGAAAAATCATTATGTGAATTGTCTGAGGCACAATCCATGTAAAAGATCTGGCTGCCGGACTCCCATCCATTATATAATCCCGTTACTGCAAAAAGTGTTTCTTTTTCTGACGTCCAAAACGTTTTTTCACTTAATCGGTCTAATGGCTGTTGGTCTAATGACTCGCAAGAAGCTAACCCTAAGGCACATGCCAATATGATGTATTTATATTTACGTAACATTTTTTTTCTTTTAAAAGTTAACATTCAAACCAAAAATATTGGTCTTTACCTGTGGGTAATAATTTCCTCTTGAATCTGCTGGTGCTTCTGGATCAAATCCGTTGGCAAATCCTGTAATTGTCAATAAGTTTTGACCACTGTAGTATACTTTCGCTCCTTTGATACCAATTTTGTTCAATACACTTTGTGGTATATTGTATCCTAATGTGATATTTTTTAAGCGGACATAGCTTGCATTTTGAACCCAAAAATCGGAAGGATTAGTAGATGCTGAATTTTGACTCCAAGAGGTTAACGCTCGAGGCATAGAACCATTTGGATTATTGACAATATGGAAACGGTCGGCATAAATTTCTGTTGGTTTATCCGAACCGGTAATGCTACCTAAGGCTTCACCCCAGAGGTATCCTTTTACATCAGCAGCGCCTTGCCAAAACATATTAAGATCAAAATTTTTGTATGAGAAATTAGTTGTAAGGCCGAAAATGAATTTTGGATCAGGGGAGCCTAGATAAACACGGTCATTACCATCGATTTTACCATCACCGTTTTGATCTTTATAGATTAAATCTCCAGCGCCAACATCTCCTGTGACACCTGTAACTTTGGAATTAATATACTCTTCATCGGAACGGTAAATGCCCAATGTCTCATAACCATAAAATGAACGAAGTGGTAAACCACGATCGCGGACATAAAATGTAGAATGTGGCTCTGCGGCATCTGATTTCCACTCTAGGATCTCATTCTTAATGTAAGATGCATTTGCACCAATGTCAAATTTAAACTCTCCAGCTCTATTAGCATAATTTGCTTGAACTTCTAAACCTCTATTTCTAACTTTTCCTGCATTTTGAGTCGGAGAAGGAAGTCCAAATTGAATTGGTATAGGTAAAGTTGTATACAAACGATCGGTCGTGCGATTGAAATAATCGATTACAAAACTCCAGTTGTTTTTAAAGTTTAAATCTAAACCGATATTGGAACTTACTGATCTTTCCCAAAGCAAAGCTGGATTTGCTGCAACAGAAACGGTACCTCCAGACGATAAGGCATTGCCAAATGCATAGTTAAAGCCAGAGTTGATGGTGTAAATACCTGGATACCACTCGTCATTGGTAGGATAAGCGTTTTCACCTACGCCAGTTAAGGTTTGATTACCTAAAATACCCCATCCACCTCTAAGTTTTAATTCAGATATGGAATTTGCTAAACCTGAATTCTGAAAGAAATTTTCCTGTGCTATTCGCCATCCTGCAGAGAATGATGGGAATGTGTTCCACTGATTGCTACTGACAAATCTGGATGAGCCATCTCGTCTCACATTGGCTTCAAATAAATATTTATCAGCAAATACATAATTTATACGACCAAAATAGGATCTTAAAATCAATTTTTTAGCTCCACCATTTGCCACTTGTCCAGAGGGGTCTCCTAGAACTAATTCTTGTAATTCAGTTCCTAAAAAATTTTGACGGTATGCACTTGAAAAATCGGCACGTCTTGTTTCGTCCATAAAACCACCTAAGACATTAAGTTGATGCTTACCAAAAGTCTTGTCATAGGTTAGTAAGGATTGAAGCGTTAATAATTCTTCTTGATTGTTATAAACCGTTAAGTTATTTACACCTTGTTTTTGACTTGGTAAACCTGTGGTGTTATCATAGAATTGAATTTCCTTTACAAATTTTGAGGACATATTATCTCTAGGCTGGAAACTCACGACCTGCTTAAATTTCAGTCCTTCTACGATTTGATACTCAGCGGATACATTGATGTTGGCATGTTTATAGATCATGGCATCAGTTGATTTCATATCTAACCAGGCAATGGGATTTCCATCACCGTAATAGCCATAATATCCATTGGAGTATTTATAGGGAATGAAAGAAGGTATCCGATTGGCCTGCCTAAAAATTTGAGCCATATCTCCTGTATATGGATTTACAGGTTCATTGATCCGTTGATAGTTGTAGGATAAACCTAAATTCATCGAAAGCTTTGATGTAATTTTAGCTCCTAGATTTGTTCTAAAGTTATAACGGTCTGATTTAGCGACATCAATAACACCTTTCTGATCCATGAAACCCAAAGAAGCCATGTAATTTACCTTTTCGGTAGCACCAGAATACTGCAGATTGTGTGACTGCTGTAGACCGCTTCCAGAATATAATAAATCTAACCAATCGGTATCGGGGTATTTATCGGGATTAGATTTATTTTTGAATCCTTCTAAGTCTGCTTCTGAAAATCGTAGTGCTAACTTTTGATTCGCCAAGGCTTCATTCAAGATAACAGCATGATCGTATGATCGCATGTATTTAGGTAAGCGTGTCGGATCTTGCCAGCCAGCATAACCGGTATAGGTTAATTGCGGATCGCCCATTTCCTTTTTGTCGTGATCAAACAACCCATTGGCGGCTTTAGATCCATAAATGGCAGCACTAGGGCCATCTTTAAGGACAGAGATGTTTTCAATATCATTGGATTGACTGTTGTTCATGGAGCTCTCCACACCATCTA
>NZ_ASZT02000049.1:0-33408 GCF_001006065.1 Sphingobacterium sp. IITKGP-BTPF85 | reverse complement strand
ACGTTTAGGACGCAAGTGATAAAATATCTATGGTTTATAATATATAAATAACCTTAAAGATACCTACTTAAGTAGAGTATTAAAACTTTGAAATTAAAATCTCCAACTTTTCACTACGGCACGTTGTTGTTTTATTAACTTTTATCACATATATTTTTGAATTTGAATTCGATTTATTTAACAGTAATTCATTGTTATTTCCTTTTGGAGAAACATATTCGCCATTAAACTCATCCCATTCATATAATAATGTACCATTTTCGTTACACCATAAGTAATTGTAACGATCATCAATCTTTTCGCTCAAAGTAACACGTATTTTATTCAACTTCTTATCGAATCGTACTTTCGCACCTTTTGGTTTTTCAACTTTATCAAAAACTTTAACTAATATTCTCTTTTTTTCAGATTTTTTGCCCTGCCACATACTTTCCACGAAATAAACAGTAGATTCATGGATATTATTGACACTCACATTCGATCCAGTAGCGAAAGGAACTGTTAATTGATGTTCGCTATACCAATTGTAAGTCAATCCACGACTTGCATGTTTTATGGATAGTACCTGTCCGCCATTATAACAGGTCTCGAGCGTATCGCCCCAGTTTGAAAGTGGCATTGCGAGTGCGCAGTCCATTTTATTGTTAATAGACCATACTGTTTCATAAACATGCTGTTGATGAGAATGGATACGAACTAATGAAGTTGTATCTTTCACAATCGCTTTTAATTGGTTTACACCCACTTCAAGCATACCCATATTCAAATAAATAGAGTCAATATTTTGATCAATTAACCGATTATTAAGATACCATTTCACTTCAAGTGTATTGGGGGATGGTTTTAACAATTTTAAAGAGAAAACAGACATGCTATCTGCATCTACAGGTTTACTCGCGACTGGCAGGGTAGCTAGAATTGGATTTGTTTTCTGATGTATGGTCTCTACAAAAACTTCTTGACAAACAGCACAAAAAGGAGCCACTAAGTATTGCATTTTACAAAATTCATGCGGTCTAAACCAAGTCGACTTTGATCCTGATCCTCCGTAAGAATATACACCAACACCTTGTGTCCCGACCCAATTCTTCCAAGGAACCTTTGTCGGATCAGACTCCTGACTACGATTAGGACCTTCAATTGCATATTGATTACCTGCCCAATATTCGTCGGCTAAAATAGAAAAAGAATGACCGATCTCATGAACAGCAATATCATTACTCATAAAGTTAACGGTTGCTGTCGCATACTTACCACCAGAACCTCCGTAAAAGGGAGAGTTTACCAAAATCACAACTTGTGTATAATTGGGAATATGCTCCTTTAATACCTGCTCGATAACCTGATACTTTTGTGGTACCACCAGCCGGTGCAGTCCTCCGTTATCGAAACTGCTTCCAAAGATGGTATTAGGTGATGCAATAGGAACTGGATATTTTTTTGTAAACTTATTAAAGCGGGCTGATATTGACTCAAATCCGTATTGCCGTGTACACAGTCACTGGCAGTACAAGCATGTACAGCTCCAGATTCTAAAGACGGTGTTTTAATCGCGAATACATTAAAGTAATTACTGTACTGACGAAAGGGTTCCGTTTGAAAGAAATAATCTGTGAAACGTTTGGCATCTTCTTCAAAATCCATCAACTGCGCCTGTGTATAACCATCGCCCAAGATCACTAGGTTGACAACCTTTTGATCAGTACCTTGATATTGTAACGTATCGATCGCATAACGCTGTGCAAAACAATTGGGAAACAGGAGAAATAAAAATATAAAACTAAAAAGGAAATGCTGTAATCTGATATTCATTACGATAGGTATTGATTAGGTATTAGTTCATGTCTTTAATTTTGTGCTGCATCAGGTATTCACTGGGAGATACCTTCGTGATTTTTTTAAATACACGATTAAAATTCACCACATTATTAAAGCCGGTTTTAAAAGCGATATCCGATACATTCTCAGAAAGACCATGTATCAGCATTTTACAAGCTTGCTCAATGCGAATTTCATTGAGGAAAGTAATATAAGTTTTTCGGGTGTGTTTTTTAAAGTATTTACAGAAGGCATGCGGTGTCATATGGGCAATTGCCGCGATATCTTCCAAGGCTATCTTTTTCTCAAAATGCTTAAATGTATACTGAAAAATATCATTAATGCGAATCCCTTCTGCGTCAGAATACTTTTTTGAGGAATTCCTGTATAAAGTGAAGTCCATAGATCTACTTTTTCAGCTAAATAATCGACAAGCCCCATAAATGCCGTTAAACGATCTAACCCATCCGTCTCATTAATCTGTAAAAACTTACGTTTGATCCCTGGATTTGAAGCGGCGTCCAGTTTTTTACTTACATTGATATTTTCTAGAAATGAACGGACTTCTGTCAATTCCGGCAATTGTAAGAAATCTTTAAACCGGGCGTAATCAAAGAATATATGAATCGCATGGATCTGCTCTTTTAAATCAGGATCAGGAACTAGCTCAGATCGTTGAAACATATGCGGTTCATCGGCATCTACAATATAAATTTCATCTTGTTTGAATTGATGTGTAAAATTGCCAATCAAAAAAGTACCTTCCCCCTTTAGAATGTATGTCAGTTGGATTTCTTTATGTCGATGATAGTTGCTGTAAAATTCAACCAACAGATCTTCTTGTACACAAACGGAACCTTGATTGGGGACAGGAACGGTAAACTGAACAATTTTCATTCTTACAAATAGCTACAAAAAAACAGATATTGTTTAATTATTCAAATTTAAACATTATAGCGGACAATAAACGTAAATTGTATTATAATTTATTCTTGACATTTTTAATAAAATCTGGTAACGTTGGATCTGCACCTGCCAGTTCAATAACAGTTCTTGATTTTGGATCCAGCCATAAGTATCGTGGGGTTCCAATAACATTATAGCTATTTTCGATAAAATCACGATCAGTCACGTTTAACAAATAACTGTTCATTCCTAATCCGATTTGTCGATTGCTTGCCCTCCAACGTTCATAATCTTCATCATCGGTCAAATACACAACTTCAACACCCATTTTTTTCAATTCGGCTTCTTTGCGTACTAAAACCGGTAAATCCATTTTTGAATTTTTGCCTTTACTTGACCAAACCGCAACAATTATCATTTTCTTATCTACTAGCTGGTCAAACTTCAAAGAATCACCTTTTAGATTACGAGGAGTAATAGCCGGAAAAACAGGCATATTAGCATAATAATTCTTGACATCATCTACTTTTGCAACAGCTGCTTTAACAAGTGGGTGTTTCTGAATAGCAGGATCTAAATGTGCTAAAATTTGATCATAATCTTTATAATTCTCCTTATTCAGGCTGATGTACTTAAAGGAATAGGGAATCAGAATGATGCTTTTTGTTTGCTATTCAAAACATATTCTTCGTAAAATCTTTTATCATCTTTTCTAGCCCGAATTTCATTCGACTGTTTTGTTATTTCTTCAAGTCTATCTATAGTTTGATTATAGACAGACTCTTGTCCTCTGCTAAAGTTCATGAGCTTAGCATTCAAAGCAGCAGTTTCGTCGCTGTATTTGGCAAGCTGTTCATCTAATTCGTGCTGTACTTTTTCTTTGTTTTTATTGAATGCTATCAGTTCATTTGTCGTCAATGAATTTGTTTTTACCTCAATACTAAAATGATCGCCTTTTTCCTTGATAGCAACATCATAATCAGCATCAGCTTCCACATAAAGGGGCGTGCTATAATTAAAGGATTTCACAGCTCCCGAATCGGACCTGATGATCAGATCATAAAATGCATCAATGACCAACTCGCCTTCTAAAACGAACTTGCCTTGTTCTACTTTAGCTCGACGAAACTGCTGCATGGAATTATCGTGATCTTGCAAATAAACGGTACCATTTACTTCGGGATTTAAAGACCCCGTAATTTTATAGACAATTGGTGTTCCTTTTTTCTCCTGCTTTTTTTCTGGATTGGACTGACATGAACTTATAAAAAAGACGAAACATATCAGACAATAGTAAAGTGGTTGGTTCATAAAAAAATTGGTTGTAAACTCATCATGAATTTACAACCAATTTACAGAATTTTATTTATAAATTATTTTATTTTATAATTTTCGTATGTCGATCCATTTAATACTTTAACAACAGTTTTATTTGGTCCCGTTATTTTATAATCGGTGATCTGTCCATTCTTCCAAGTCATATCAACCGTATAATTTCCTCTAGCTTTCAATCCTTTTACGGCGCCATCTTTCCAGGCTTTTGGCAATGCCGGCAGTAGGTGAATAAATCCGGAATGGCTTTGGAGAAGCATTTCTCCAATTCCGGCAGAACCTCCAAAATTACCATCTATCTGAAACGGCGGATGTGCACAGAACAGATTAGGGTAAGTACCTGCTCCGACTCCTTGATAGGTCGTTTCATTAACAAAAGCTGGTTTGAGCAATTGTCTTAAAATTTCTAAAGAATGGTCACCATCTTGCAACCTTGCCCAGAAAAGAATCTTCCATGCGCGAGACCAGCCTGTCCCCTCATCTCCTCTTACTTCTAATGTTTTACGAGCGGCCTCTGCCCACTCTTTATTTTGTTGTGGTGAAATGAAATGAGCCGGATATAATCCATATAAATGTGAAACGTGTCTATGTTTTGGTTCTATTTCAGTATAATCTTCCAACCATTCTTGCACACGGCCGCTTTTACTTACCACTACTGCTGGTGGAATCTGTGTCAACTTATCTTTTAACTTTTGAATAAAAGGATCGTTTAATTGCAAAAGACTATCCGCCTGAATCAAGTTCCCATAAAGTTCTCTAACAATTTGGTTATCAATCGTAGGTCCCATCACTACTGATGCGACTTCACCATTTGGAAGACGAAATCCATTTTCTGGAGAAACTGAAGGTGAAGTAACCAACCAGCCTGTCTTAGGATCCTTAACTAAAATATAATCGTAAAACTCTGCTGCTCCTTTTAATACAGGAAAAACTTCTTTTAAATAGGCTTTATCCTGAGTAAATTGATAATGCTCCCACAGGTGATTACATAACCATCCTGAAGCTGTACTCGACCCCCAAGATGCATTTTCTCCAGGTGCTGAGAAACCCCAAACATTTGTCATCATATAAACGACCCATCCTGGCGCATTGTAATAAGCTTTAGCCGTTTTTTCACCTGTCTTTGCAATACGCTTGATCAGGGCAATAAAAGGGGTATGGTATTCAGATAGATTACTTACTTCCACTCCCCAGTGATTCATTTGTGCATTGATGTTTAGGTGATAATCCCCATTCCAAGGTGTTTGAATCTGATGTGCCCATAATCCCTGCAAATTTGGAGGTAATGCATTCTTGTGTTCGGGAGCTGTGCTTGAAATACTCAAGTAGCGGCCAAATTGAAAATATAATGCGGCCAATCCATTATCTAAGGCTGGATTTTCAAAAAATTGCTGTAAACGTTTTCCAGTCGGAATATTCACCTTAGTCTGATCATCTGCGATGGTTAAAGCAACACGATCAAATTTCTTTGCAAATGCTTTTTTATGATTGCTATAGAGCTTTTCTTGTGCTATTTTTTCAGCAGTAGCGATATCCTGGCTGATCACCTGTTGTGGATCAGTTCCATAGTAATTCGTACTCGCTGCAAAAAGAACAGTAGCTTCGTCGGCACCTGTCAAGATCAATTGCTTACCATCATCCGTTAGTTTTCCGCCCTTAAATCTAATCTTCACTTTACTCGCAAACTGTAAGTTTTTGCCGCCTTTACCATCTGGCAAAGAACCCTGCAAAATAATCTCCCCATTTTTAACTTGATAAGAATCAATATTTTCAGCTCTTTCTAAGGCAATAGCAAAACTGATATTTTTTTTCTTTGAAGCAGTTAAGTGTACAACACCTACATTTGATCAAAAGAAGTATAATAAGTCCTCTTATAATCCACTCCTCCTACAGTAAAGGAAGTCTGCGCGGTTGCATTGCCAATATTTAAGGATCTTTCATAATTTGAAACACCTTCAGCACTTAGTTTAAAATTGAATTTTAGAAATCCAAAATTCTGATAACAACCAAAAGGTGCATTGGCTCCGGTTCCGAAAGCAGATCCTTGGCCATTACAGACAAAATTCTTATTGACCAGTTCTTCTGCTTCTTTGTTCTTTCCAGCTATCAATAACTTCTGAATTTCACTGACACTCTTATATGCGTTATAATTATTAGGGTCTTCGGCAGAACCCGACCACATGGAAATTTCATTTAATACCAATGATTCAGACTGAATACCCCCATCAGGCATCATTCCGATTAACCCATTGCCTAAAGGAAGCGTTTCTTCCCAGCGGTTGGCAGGTTTGTCATACCACATGGTTAAAGCGTCTCTTTTTGCGCTTGCGCCTGCAAGCAAGTCATGGCTGCCAGCGCAAATAATGTTGATTTTGTTATACCTTTCATTTCTTACTTAGAATATAATTCAAAGGATGCTACTGTGAATACATTTTTGGTTAACGTTTCCGTTGGAACAAATTTGATGTATTTTACTTTTACAACATCGTCAAAAATGATTTGCTGTAAAATCGGATTTGCTTTGATATTTGAAAATTCACCTTCCTTCAAAAGTTCCCATTGCTGTTTATTTTGACTGCTGTAAATTTTGTACTTCGTAGCTGTACCGATTGTTTTACCATCTTGACGAGGTAAGTATCCAAACCCGTTAATCGCTTCTTTCAATTCAAAAACAAATCCTTTCTCATAAGCAGTGACTGTTGCAAAAGTTTCCGCATTATTATCTATTGCTTTTGCCGATTCCGTAAAAGCTGCTGCCATAAACTGCCTTGCACTTAATTTTTTGAATCCAGTATCCTCAAATTCAAAAGATTCATCAAATTCTTTAAATAAACCAAAATCACTTACTGTAATCGCTACAGGTGCAAATAATTGAATTCGTAGTTCATCCGTTGTAATGGGCTTCGTCAGTTTCATTAATCGATTTGCTCCGATACTGGTAGCTTTAGTGAGCAAGGTCCATTGCCCATTCACTTTCTGCTCAACTAAAACACTATCCAGACGTTGTCCTAATTTAATATTTTCTCTGATCTGGATAATATCAAATGTTTGCGCTGATTTCAATTTAATTTCCAGAGCAGCTTGATGCTCATCATCATTGGTTGCCCAATAGCTATAGCGATCATTATCGATAATATATTTCGTCCCGTATTCTCCAGTTTCATGATCGCGAGTAGTTGTTGCCGTAATCTGCGCATCTTTTGCTAAATTATTTTCAAACGTTTTTTTCACCTTTCTTCCGAAAGCTTCAAGTGATTTCACATCATTTTCATGCAGTTGTCCTGATGGCATCGGTGCCAATCCAAGATTCATATTTGCACCACGGCCTACAGATTTCAGATAGATCTCAAACAGTTCAGTTGGTGTTTTTACTTTCGCATTCTGCTCGGCATGATAAAACCACCCTGGTCGTTGTGGTACATCACATTCCGCAGGAATCCAGTATTTCCCATTTCTTACTCCTGAAGTCAGTGTTTTTTCATTTACCAATCCAGGAACTGCTTTTTTCCCATCAAGGCCTTCCGGCGTAAAAGTAGCCCATGAGGTTTCTCCCGCAAATCCACTCTCATTTCCTACCCAACGCATATCTGGACCGACATCACTAAAAATCATGGCCATCGGTTGCAGTTTACGAACGATTGGCCAAGTTTTCTCCTCCCACGCATAATAGGTATTGCGGTCGATCGTCCTTTTCTCTTTTAAACCACCATAATAACCATCTCCACCATTGGCGCCATCATGCCAAGAAGTAAACAATTCACCATAATTGGACATTAACTCGGTCAATTGTGCCCGGTATGCATCTGCATAGGCAGCTGTCCCGTACCTGGTATCGTTTCGATCCCAGGCAGAAAGATAAACACCAAATTTCATGTTGTTTGCATGCGTCGCAGTCATGAAATCTTTAACCATATCCCCTTTTCCTTGTTTCCAAGGAGATGACGCTACACTATATGTTGTCGTTGCCGTAGGCCATAAACAAAAGCCATCATGATGTTTTGCAACAGAGATGAGCCCTTTAAAGCCCCCAGAAGCCGCTGCCTTAGCAATTGATTGGCATCAAAATTCGAAGGATTAAAGATAGCAGGATCTGCATCACCATATCCCCACTCCTTATTTTGGAAGGTAGTTGGTGTATAATGTATTAAACAATACATATCCATTTCATGCCATTTCAACTGCCGTTCGGAAGGAAGTGCTCCATAAGGTTTTGGTGGATTTACCGGTTCAGATAGCAAAAAACTACCATTTACCCAGAGAAGACTAGAGAATAGAAAAGTAAACATATAATTAGATAAAGGTTTTAAGTTTTAAATATAGTTTAATTTTAGGGTATTAAAAATCTAACAAAATCATTTTCCTCAAGCAATCGATTGATTATATTTATATTACATATACAAAATAGTCATCACTAATCTTGATAAGGCATCAAGATTATCAATAAGATAAGCTCATTCATTTCATTTAAATTTGTTGTAGAACAATAGGGGAAAACTCATAAATTTTTAAAAATGGAAGACAATAGAAACAAAAAAATTACAACAGCATCGGGTGCTCCTGTTGTAAACTACGAAGATACGATGACAATTGGCCCAAGAGGCCCGGTGCTATTACAAGATTATTTCCTCCATGAAAAACTGGCTCATTTCAACCGAGAACGTATTCCGGAACGTATTGTACATGCTAAGGGTTCTGGCGCCTATGGTACTTTCACCGTAACCAATGATATTTCGAAATACACAAGAGCAAAACTCTTTAACGGCATTGGAAAGCAAACAAAATTATTCATTCGCTTTTCAACCGTCGGAGGAGAAAGAGGTTCGGCAGATTCCGAACGTGATCCACGTGGGTTTGCTGTTAATTTTATACCGAAGATGGAAACTACGACTTGGTCGGTAATAATACGCCAGTCTTCTTTATCAAGGATGCTAAAAAATTTCCTGATTTTATTCACACTCAAAAGAGAGATCCTCATACAAACTGTAAATCGCCAACCATGGTCTGGGACTTCTGGTCACTCAATCCCGAATCGTTGCACCAAGTAACGACTTTGATGTCCGATCGTGGAACGCCATTTGGATTCAGACATATGCACGGTTATGGAAGTCATACGTACTCTATGATCAACGCGCAAAATGAACGTGTCTATATCAAATACCACTTCAGAACACAACAAGGAATAAAAAATTTGACAGGTGCAGAAGCTGATGAAATGCGCGCTAAAGATATGGATTATGCACAACGTGATTTACATACAGCAATTGCGAATGGTGATTTTCCGAAATGGAAGCTTTATATCCAAGTCATGACAGAATCGGAGACTAAAACATTCCGTTGGAATCCATTTGACTTAACAAAAGTATGGTCACAGAAAGAATATCCTCTCATCGAGGTTGGTGAAATGGAATTAAATCAAAACCCAGATAATTACTTCGCTCATGTAGAACAAGTGGCCTTTGCTCCGGCACATATTGTAGATGGAATTGGATTCTCACCAGATAAAATGCTACAGGGACGTATATTATCTTACCCTGATGCTCAACGTTATCGTCTAGGGGGAAATTATGAACAGATTCCTGTGAACAGATGTCCTTTTATGACTAATAATTACCAACGTGATGGTCAGATGACTGTCAATGGGAATCAAGGGGCAGCACCAAATTATTATCCAAATAGTTTTGATGGTCATTACGAAGATCAATCCTACAAGGAACCTGCATTGCAAGTAGATAGTCTAGTGGCTGATAATTATGACCGCAACGCTCCTGGTGAGGATGATCATTATACACAACCTGGTGATTTATACCGTTTATTGGATGCTGAACAGAAAGAACATCTCATTCAAAATATAGTAGGTGCTATGTCTGGAATTGAAGGACCAAAACGAGATGAAATTGTTATGCGTCAATTGTGCCATTGGTTTAGAGCCGACATGAATTTAGGACTAGGAGTTGCTAAAGGATTAGGATTCTCTATGGATGAAATGGCGAAACATATGCCTCAAAAATAAAAAATCATTCGGCAATAATAAAAAGAGCGGAAATGTACCCATACACTTCCGCTCTTTTTATACCTTCATAATACATCATAAACTATGATAATTATCAAAATTTAAAGCTTCACATCTACCTATACCACACTTATCCTAGCTTTTTAATAGTACTTATTTAAGATTCAATAAATATTGACAAAAGTGAATGAACAGCGTTGCAACCGATTTAACTGTATGATAGGCTGTTATTTGAGATTGAAATCCTATAAATTTACAAAACCTAAGTTGTTCTACTGATTATTTTTTACGCAAAATTATTTGATAAAATATAAAAAATAAAATTTACAACTTGTACCTTTACCTCATCATGAACAAAGATCAATCTAAAATCATCCGCGAACAAGCCGATCGTTCTGCAACACGTGAGCATTCGGTGCCCCTATATCTTACTTCTAGTTTTATCTTTGATAGCGCAGAACAGGGAAGAGCTATTTTTGCTGATGAAGAGCAAGGAATGATATACTCCCGCTATGCCAATCCAAATACTTCAGAGCTTATTAACAAAGTTTGTATCCTAGAGGAAGCAGAAGCTGGGCTGTCCTTCTCTTCGGGTATGGCAGCAGTATTTGCCTCTTTTGCAGGTATTGTTGAAAGTGGTGACCATATTGTTTCGTCACGCGCTATTTTTGGTTCAACTCACCAACTATTTACGCAACTATTCCCTCGTTGGGGAGTAACAACAACGTATGTTGATGCGGTCGATCCCGAAGAATGGGAAAAAGCCATTCAGCCGAATACAAAAATTATTTTCCTGGAATCACCTTCTAACCCTGGTCTGGAATTAGTAGATCTGGAATGGTTAGGTTCTTTAAAGAAAAAATATCCAAATATTATTTTAGCCATTGACAACTGCTTTGCAACACCTTATCTTCAAAAACCATTAAAGTATGGTTTTGATTTGTCAATTCATTCTGCTACAAAATATATGGACGGTCAGGGTCGTGTCCTTGGTGGATTAGTTGTAGGGAAACAGGAATTGATTGACAAATTAATGTTTTTCATTCGCCATACTGGTCCTTCCTTATCTCCTTTTAATGCTTGGGTCATCTCTAAAAGCTTAGATACACTGGGCTTACGTATGGATAGACATTGCAGCAACGCATTAGCATTAGCAACAGTTTTGGAAACAAACGAAGAAATTGAAGATGTTAAATATCCATTTCTTCCTTCCCATCCGCAATATGAGCTAGCAAAAAAACAGATGAAGGCCGGTGGTGGTATTGTCACTTTTGTTGTTAAAGGTGGAAAAGAGCGAGCTTTCCGTTTCTTAGACGAATTAAATATGATTTTATATACTTCTAATTTAGGGGATGCAAGATCAATCGCTACCCATCCTGCTTCTACAACGCATTCGAAATTAACAGAAGATGAACGTCTAAACCTTGGTATTCAACCGGGTAGTGTGCGTCTATCGGTTGGTTTAGAAGATCAGGAAGATATTATCCAGGATATCTTACAGGCATTGGAAAAAACTAAATAAAAAAATAGAGCCATCTCCAAGAAGATGGCTCTATTCTTTATTTATGATCTGCTTATTTCAAAGATGCCAATGCAGCTTCGTAATTTGGCTCTTCTGTCACTTCCGCAACTTGCTCTTCATATAAAACTTACCGTTTTCATCCAATGTAATGACTACACGGCTCAATAAACCCGCTAAAGGGCCATCGGAAAAACGCAATTGATATGCATCTGAAAAATTACTGTCTTTATATTCCGACAATGTAACCACATTATTCAAACCTTCCGCTGCACAAAAACGTCCTTGAGCAAATGGTAAATCTTTGGAAATACATAACACCACTGTATTTTCTAATCCTGACGCTGCTTTATTGAAAGCACGAACAGATGCTGCACAGGTACCTGTATCTACACTTGGGAAAATATTTAAAACTACTTTCTTTCCTTTATAATCTGCTAATGATTTATCAGATAAATCACCTGCTGTCAATTTAAAATCTGGAGCTTGATTTCCTACTGCTGGTAAATTTCCAACCGTATTAACTGCTCCACCTTTGAATGCTACTGTTGCCATAATTATTTTTTTTAGCAATTTAATGATTTCCTGTTAATCTTACTACAAAAATCACATTTATTAATACACATTCTTTCAAAATAAATATTTATCAATTTTCGCCAAAATAATATCGAAAAGCCACAAAAATTTACTATGTTAGCATTGTAATTCAAACACAAACGATAAACCAAATTTGATGTATATGAAGAAGTTACTAATTACCTTGCTTTGTGTATCGCCGTCTTTACTTTTAGCACAGGATCTCAAGTCAATCTTCAGAGTCCAAAATCTGTCGGTATGGGTGGTGCAGGTTCTGCCTACTTTATAGATGAATCTTCCATCTTTTATAGCCCAGGAGCACTTTCAAAAATGAGCCACAATGCGGTTTCTGTAAACGGAAATGGTGTTATGTTTAAATCTGCTTTTCAAGCAACAGGTAGTTCTGTGGTGGATCATACTAAAAATCAGATAACGCCACCTTTTTCTGTTTTTGCCACAGTAGGACCTAAAAATACGTGGTGGAAAGCGGGTATAGGAATATATACACCTTATGGAGGTGCAGTAGACTGGGGCACTGAATGGACAGGTAAATACAGTTTAGTTAGTTTGTCGTTACGCGCTATATACATCCAACCTACCGTCAGTGTCAAATTAACGGACAACTTCAGTATCGGTGGGGGTTTTGTGTATAACATTGGTTCTGTGGATTTACAAAGTGCTGTTCCCGTTTATTTCCAAGATGGGTCATCAGGGTTGGCTGAATTAAAAGGAACCGGTACTGGAACAGGATATAATGTCGGTGTTCACTACAACTTAAATGAAGAATTTGCCATTTCCATGAGCTACCGATCTAAAGTTGTTACGAAATTAAAAGATGGAGATGCTAAATTCACAGTACCTGAAGCGGCGCAAGGAACATTTCCACCAGATAGTAAATTTAGCGCCGAACTTCCTCTCCCATCTACTTTTGCTGTTGGTGTAACATTCCCGATCAGTGACAAAGTAAAAATGGCTGTGGATGGAACGGTGATCAATTACGATATTTATAAAGAACTAAACTTTGATTATAGTGGTGCAAATACTCCTGACACGCATTCCCCTAAGAATTATACAAAAGCAGGTTCTATTAAAGCGGGTATCGAATACTTGCCATCAGAGAAATTGCAACTCCGTATCGGTGGTGGTTATATCGCAACACCTGTGAGTAAAGATTATGTCTATCCAGAAACTCCAGATAACAACCGTGTACTGATTGCTGGCGGTTTCACATACAAAATGAATCAGAAGTTTGATCTAACAGGCTCTTTTGCATACCAGAGAATATTACCTCGCGAAGCAAATAATGTAGACAGCCATTTATCAGGAACGTATACGACGAATATTTACGCACCAGGTATTGGATTGACGTACAAATTTTAAGCATTTATATTAAAAATGTTATTATCATGAACAGAAGAAATTTATATATAGGAGTTGCATTGGCGATACTGAGTATCACAGCATGTAAACCATCTCTCGACGAATTCACACCTTCAGCAGGAACAAAAGCTGACTTTAGTAAATATATTGCCATTGGAAATTCTCTTTCTGCAGGATTCGCTGATGGGGGACTATATCTTGATGGTCAAAAAGTAGCTTTTCCATTGCTCATCTCAGAACAACTTCAAAAAGTAGGCGGAGGCGAGTTCAAATCTCCATTTTTTAGCGAGGAGCAGTCCAATGGATCGGGCTATATTCGTCTTAAAGCATTGGTCAATGGTCAACCAGTAACAGAACAGGTTACAGACAAATTAGCTTACCGCTCAGCTAGTCCAAAATTATTAACGAAATTTACTGATCCGATCAATAATTTAGGGGTACCGGGTATGCGTATGGATATGGCTTTTGCACCTGGCATAGGAACAGCAGCTGGAAATATGTACTTCGAACGTCTATTACCAGAAGGCACTCCACCAACAATGAATTATTTCACTTATTCTACGTCACAAAATCATACGTTCTTTACATTTTCATTGGGAAATAATGATGTATTGGGGTATGCAACTAATGGAGCTGTTAATGAAGGTCCAACGACAACATTAACCTCTACGGCACTGTTCAATACACTATTGAATAATTATGTAACAACATTAACAGCAAAAGGGCAAAAAGGTGTGTTAGCAACGATCCCTGATGTAACATCCGTGCCTTATTTTACAACAGTAACACGTCAAGCGCTTCTAGCAGCAGTAAATGCGGCAAGTACAACCAAAGTAACTGATATTTACATCGCAACTAAGACGGGCCCGCGAGCTGCTACGGATCAGGATTTCTTTGTCCTCCCTTTTTCATCGGCAGGTTTATTGGGTGTTCCAAATGCAAACAAAATACCTTACGGATTACATCCGCTCAATCCTGTTGAGGACAAATATGTTTTAGATACAAAAGAAGCGGCAGAAGTGGTAGCGCGTGTCAATGATTTCAATAAATCAATTAAATCGATCGCCGCGTCTAAAGATTTAGCTGTCGCAGACGTCAATGCATTTAACAGCTGTTAAAAATGGCATCCGCATCGATGGTCTATCGGTAAGTGCGAAATATATCACTGGAAATGGGTTTTCATTGGACGGAATACATTTGACGCCTATTGGAAATGCATTAATGGCAAATGTATTTATTGAAGCCATCAATAAAACGTACGGTGCTCAAGTTCCGAGGTTAAATATATCTGATTATAGAGGTGTGAAACTTCCATAAAAATATTAATAAATGGTTTGGTAAAAGGGTGTATCATAATTATGATTACCCTTTTTATATTTATCCTCAATTAGATGTGTTTAGGGTAATAAGTATATCTTATTATGTATATAACCGCTTTGTAAGAAAAAAGTAATAACAAGTCATGTTATTTACGTGTCAGCGCAATTATATTGTTAATGAAAGCAAATTTCATTAATTTGTATATACAAGGAGATTCAATCATGAAAGTAACACTAAATCGTCAAAATAAAGCAGTTCACTTTGAAGCAGCAAGTGAACTATCCAATGTAAAAGTAAATATTGATGGTTCAGAAGCTATTGGTGGTGAAGGCAAAGGAGTTCGCCCGATGGAATTAGTCTTAATGGCACTAGGCTCATGTAGTGTATTTGATCTTTCTTCTATTTTGACGAAACAGCGTCAGGAAATTGAAGATATACAAGTTGAGGTTGAGGGAAAACGCCGCGAGGAAATTCCAAATATCTTTACCGATATCCACATTAGCTTTTATCTAAAAGGTGCTATTGATGAAATTAAAGCTCAAAAGGCAGCAGAATTGGCGGTCAAAAAATACTGTTCGGTACATGATATGCTTGCCGCAGGTGGTATCAATATCACCTATTCACTCAAAATCAATTAATAATAGTGGAATGCTTAGCTCATAATCTGAACTTACGCATTGTAAAATAAAAACATACAAAAACCAGATAACTATTGATATCTGGTTTTTTGTACTTGGGGAGATTCCCCTTTTTTTAATAAAGGGCGCTTTATACTTAAATCTTATAATCTTCCCTGCTCTTCCGTCTTTTTAGGCATACTGGAATTATTCTTTATCTTCTGATTGCCAAAATGATAGCGTAATGTTATATTGACTTTGCGTGTATCTCGATAATCGTTATAGTAATTATTTTGGTCCGCATATTTTGAAGATACCCTTTGTCTTTCCGATTTAAAAATATCCATAAAAGAAAGATTGACTTCAAACCGTTTACGAAAAAACTTACGGCTCGTGATCAGATAGGTACTAGAATAACCTGTGATCTTAAAAGGTCCCTGTATGGTAGGCGACTCGAAGGTGTTTCCAAGCTCAAGGTTCCAATCGCTTTCTTTATTCAGCACGAAAATTGAACTAAAATTTCCATTGGCCATCCACACTCGATTACGATACAATTGCATATCGCTACCTTGATAATTATTGACATTGTACATCCCTTCCAGTTGTGCGTTTAAACTCCAATTTTTCAATAATTGAAACTTTTACCCAAATCTACACCTGCTCCCTGCCCGTTTCGAATATTCGTGTAATGATAGATCAGTTGATGATTTATATTATCTTGAATAGCAATCTCCATGGACGGCCATTGCTCATATCGATAAAATAAATCTACATTCCAATCTTTTTTCGTTAACGTAATATTGAGATTATGAATAATTGTAGCCTTCAACCGCGGATCTCCCTGAAAATAAGAAAAAAGATTATAATAGGACTTCGCCGGGTTTAACCACGAATAAGCAGGTCTGCTGATACGCTTACCGTAAGAAAACCCCCATTGGTATTCCTGATCTGTTTGGTACTGAGCATAGAAGGTTGGAAAGAGTACCCAATAATTTTGATTATTCCGGTCTTCCGGTTCTGAGACGACTCCTTCCAATGCCGTATTTTCAAGACGCAAACCTCCTTTCCAACTCCATTTTCGCCATTTATATGCTATTGATCCATATACAGCTGCCTGTTGTTCATCGTAATCAAAAATATTACTCTTATCTGATCGAGGCTCAAAACTTCCTGAAGCATCATCTGAAAACATTAAGGTACTTTTCGTTTTCACAGCACTAAACTTACCTCCAAACTCAATGGCAATATTATTCATATTTACAGAAAGATCGAGCTGTGTTGTGAATAATTGGTTCTGTGTAGCATTGTCACTCAGAAAGCGCGTACTTTTAGGATCTTGATTCTTAAATTGTAGATCTGTCCATACATCCTGTAGATTAGATTTACGATTTGTTGTAAAATAGGAAGACCAATTTGCATTCCAGTTGGAATTTATTTTTTTATTGACCTGCAGATAAAAATTATTGGTTTTACGCGATTCTATATGATCGTTCTTCGTCAAATAATAGGACTCCATTAGCCCTTCCTTATTGTAAATGGAGGTCGGCACTTCATATAATCCAGTTGATTTTGGTCCATAATACCCATTCAAACCTATGGCGATATTCCAGGTTGTATCGGGCGTATAGTCAAAAGAAAACACGTAACTGTTTTGGCTATTATTTTTATCGATACGGGTCATAACACTTTCCCAGGAAGTTTGATCATTCGGATAGTAGACAAAATCGGTTCCATAGCGCGCATATGTCCCTCTTCCAAAATTATAAGTGGCGCGAACATTAACTTTTTCATTTTTATAATATTGGGTCAGTCCAAATAGTTGCTTACCATAATTACTTTGCTCTGCCAATGCCAGTAGCGTACCTCTGTACCCAAATAGTTGCGATTTATTGAGTTTTATATTAATAATAGTACTTCCCTCCGCTTCATATTTTGCAGGTGGACTTGTAATGACCTCAATAGATTGAACATCCGATCCTGCTGTATTTTCGAGTAACGTTTTTAGTTCTTCCCCGCTCATCATCAGTTTTCTTTCATTAATCATGACAACTACTTTTTTGTCTCCACGTACAGCTATACTACTTCCACTTACCATAACCATAGGTGTCCGTTTCAAAATATCCCAACTGTTCAATCCGGATAGGTTACTTCCTTGCACATTAAACTCTAAACGATCAATTTTTCGAGTAACCCTTGGTCTTTTACCGGTTACTTGTGCTTCTTCCAGTTTCGACTCATTAGGACTTAACTTTATTAATAATGGAACTTGTAAGGTATCTGATCGAAAATTCAATTCTCGGCTCTGATAATTTAAATGGGATATTGCCATACGGTATAGCCAGTTGTCTTCTATTACAAAATCAAACCTACCGGCAGTGTCGAGTCTTAATGTGTGGATGGGTTTACTTATACTGTCCAATAAAATGACAGTTGCTCCTTTCAAAGGAATTTCGTTTTGATCGCAGACACCACCGGATAAACGCTTCCCTTGAGCCTGTCCAAGAAAAGGTAATAATAATAGAATAATTAGATACTTCATACTTGATTAAATTGCTGCTACAAAGTTGCCTCAAGTAGTGGAGAGCGATGGTTAATAAAGAGTTAATGGTAGGTTAAGGTTCTATTTATTCAAAATCGCAACCTATATTTGTATATGGAACTTAAGTCTAAAAACTATATTTATTTTTTCACAATCCTCTTTGTTATCCTTATTGGCATTCAATCCTATTTGCTCTTGAATTCTTTTCAATTGAAGAAAAGGGAGATATATTCGCTAACAAAAGAGAAACTAGGAAAAATAGATGAGACTGACGCTCTATTCGACAATGATCTCCTTAATAATCAAGACGCAACTTCTTACTACATACAACTAGCTCAGAAAAAAATTACGCTTGCAACGCTGGAAAGCAGTTATGCTGATAAAGTAAATAAAACTGAGAAAGCGTTGACACATTATGTAGATAGTCTTTTTTCCCCATTAGGTTTTCAGGTAAGATTACAAAAAGAGATTCTGCAAATCACCTTTCAAAACGCTCAAGAAAAACTGATCAAAAAGCCAATAATTGTCTATAAAACAAGTGGTGAAATGACGCATCCATTGGAGTTATCTTCTGGAACCTGGTCTACTGAAAAAACTGTTAAACAGTTAACGAAAGAACAGTCAACAATCACTGCTGAGCAGGAAGATAAACAGTACAGTTTTCTTGTTCTTCGAAGATCAACGTTTGAGGTGGTCAATATCAACTGGATTGTTTTTAAGGAGTTAGCACTCCTACTCTTCAATTCAACATTGATTCTATTGGCTTTATTATTCTTATTTTATCGAACATATCAGAATTTAAAACAGCAACAGAAAAAGATTAGTCAGTTGCATGATGCCGTTGACAATATTTCGCATGAACTAAAAACGCCCATTGCAACGCTTAAAGTAGCTTTAAAAACAATTCAAAAACAACCTGATCCTACCATTCTACCGTTATGGAACGTCAAGTGGAACGTCTGGAAAACACTTTACAACCCTTGCATGAAAGTGACAAAACAGATGCAGACATCCCCATTACCTTTGATCAAGTGAAGATGATACTTGCTGATTTTAAACTTGCTCATCCTCATATAAAATTTGATATAAATGAGTTTTCAACAATCGAAATACCAATTAACGAATCCGATTTTACGACCATTATTGTCAATCTTATGAATAACAGCATCAAGTATGGCGCTACTCATCTGAGTGTATCAATTTCCACGAACAAGAATTTATTTGAAATCCAAGTACGTGATAATGGGATAGGAATGGCTTTAAAGGAAATTCCTCATATCTTTGAGAAATTCTACCGCATACAAAAAAATAATATCCATGATAGCAAGGGTTTAGGACTAGGATTATATCTGGTCAATACGATTGTAGGGCGTCATCAAGGCAAAATAGACGTTACTAGCAAAATCAATATAGGAACTACTTTTAATATTATAATTCCCCATGAATAAACTTTTGTTAATTGAAGACGATGCTGATTTCGGATTTATGTTGCAACATTATTTACAGCTTTCTGGATATGATGTGCACTGGATGCAAAGCCCAGAGGAATTACTGCTTGCTGAAAATATACTTCCTTACGATCTGTTAATTTTGGATGTAATGTTACCCGTTAAAAGCGGTTTCACATTAGCGCAGGAGATCAAAGAATACTATCCTGAAGTCCCTTTTATTTTCCTAACCGCCAAAGAACAAAAAATAGATAAAATAACAGGTTTAAAAATTGGCGCTGACGATTACCTTACAAAACCCTGTGATCCAGAGGAATTAGTATTAAGAATCCAAAATATTCTAAAGCGTAATAAAAAAACTGATCAGATCACATCAATTACACTTGGTAGTTATCAATTTTTCCCTCAGCGATTACTCCTCACTCATCCACTGGAACAATTTAAACTAACAGAAAGAGAAGCGAAGCTCTTACAGTTTCTATGTCAACGCAATGGTTCTCTTGTGACAAGGGAAGAAATCTTACAGCAAGTCTGGGGTAACAGTGACTTTTTTAATGGCCGCAGCATGGATGTTTTCATTACGAGATTACGCAAGTACCTCAAACATGATTTAAATCTACACATTACTTCTTCAAGAGGTGTAGGCTTTAACATTTCCTTTTAATATGCGCGCTTGGTACTTATATCGTGATATTAGGTATCTAAACTATCTTCTCTTTTTTGCCATAATTTTTCTGCCCAACGACCAACAAACCAGAATGATACTGCCAAAATAAGAAAAAAGATTGCACGATTGATATTATCCCAAAGGTATTCTACATATCTTGTGTAGACATTCAATACAAAAAATACAAAACCAATTTCTCTTGTTGTATTGTCCTTCATCTTCAGTCCATAGATAACGAGACCTGCGGCTACTGCTGTCGACAACAGACCCCAATAAAAGATGTGGTACTGTCTTACTAAAGTCCATTCATAGAAATCTGAATAATTACCAAAAATAGAAAGAGACCACAATGAAATCATTAAGTAAAGTAAGCCAATGAGGTAGCTTAGCGGTTGAAATTCTATCAGTTTTGAACCGTGGCTGCACATAAATAGCAATTAATGTCAGCATTAGTCCAAAAATAGTAAAACGTAGTGGGTAATTCATTCCCCAGAACTTAAATCCCCAATCACTATGATATGCTGTTTCGGTCGCAAACCAGATTCCTAATGCAACAAGCATAAATACCCATATGAGCTTAGATTTTAAGCGGTTCGCGAGATATCCGTATATGAGGACTGATAATAGAAACAGTAAAGAATAGTGCATACTATTCTTATCCAATACCTTTCCTAAAAATCCGATGCATGCTGCTGTCGAAAAAACACCTATCAACATCATGGTTTCAATAGAAAGATTTTTATTAGGAAATTTTGTTTTGTAACGAAAGCCGAGGGTATAAAACAATACAGCTAAAGCACCAAAAAAGAGACAGAATAAAATATTGGGCGCTTCGTACAGTGTATCTACAAATTTGAGAAATGCAGTATCAGTCATTAAAGAAAAAACTGCAAATACCAAAGATGCTAAGGCAACCCAAAATGCATACCGTGCTAGGCGCTTCCAATCAAAGCTTTTGACGTCAATGCTATCGACCATAGCTTTTGCTGTCGATGCATCAATTACATTTTCCTTTTCCCAAAATTGTATTGCTTCTTCTAAGGATTCTTTTTCTTGTTTAGTAACGTCTAATTTCTTCATATAACTTTTGTGGTGGCAAAATACAAATTATACCTTTTACTTAAGGTATAGATTTGCAATAGCGTGACAATAATAAAGAGATGAGCACTCTTAAAGTTCATTAAAAATAAGTAATTTTGCATGTTTGCAGAAATTCATCTGCGTTTGGAAGAAAACAGCGGTTACATGACAAAGAAAATCACACCTGATTTAGGTGAACAAAGTGAAGTTCAAGTATTTGGAGCACGTGTACATAACCTCAAAAATATTGACATTTCATTTCCTCGAAACGAATTGGTTGTTATTACAGGATTAAGTGGCAGTGGTAAATCGTCATTAGCTTTTGACACCATATACGCGGAAGGCCAAAGGCGTTACATGGAAACATTTAGCGCATATAGCCGTCAGTTTTTAGGTGGTATGGAACGACCGGATGTAGATAAAATTTCTGGTTTGAGTCCTGTGATTTCTATTGAACAAAAAACAACAAGCAAAAATCCGCGTTCTACTGTCGGCACCATCACTGAGGTGTATGATTTTATGCGTTTGCTATTTGCTCGCGCAAGTGAAGCATTTTCTTATGTTACAGGCAATCGCATGCAACGCATGTCTGACGACCAGATTGTTGATCGTATTTTAACCGATTTTGATGGACAGGCTTTGAATATTTTAGCTCCCGTGATCAAAGGGCGTAAAGGTCATTACCGTGAGTTGTTTGAGCAAATCCGTAAACAGGGTTATGTTAAAGTCCGTGTAGATGGAGAAATCGTAGATTTAACGCCTAAAATGCAGGTAGACCGCTATAAAATACACGATATTGAAATTGTGATCGACCGCCTAAAGGTTACTGCCGACGATAAAAAAAGGTTGCAAACATCTGTTATGCAAGCGATGAAGACAGCAAAAGGAATTATTAAGGTAGCCAATCAAGAAAATGTCGAGCAATTTTTCAGCCGCTATCTCATGGATGCCGAATCAGGTATTTCTTACGATGAACCGCAGCCTAATACGTTTTCATTTAACTCCCCATACGGTGCCTGTCCAAAATGTGATGGCCTAGGATATATTTTTGAAATTGACAAAAACACAGTTATCCCTGATGGAAAATTAAGCATTCAAAAAGGAGGCTTAGCTCCCTTAGGACCTGCAAAGGAGACCTGGAACTTCCAAGTGTTGAAAGCTGTGGCTAAAAAACTTGATTTTTCTTTGACAACACCGCTAGAGAAGTTGACAGAAGAGCAAATCGACACGTTACTATTTGGTGCTGAGGAGCCTATTTCAGTTGCTGTTTCCTACGGCAGTTACGATGTACGTGATTACCGCATTGAGTTTTCTGGCATTTTCAAAATGCTAGAGGAGCAGTCTGGTAAATCTAGTGATGATATGTCTTCTTTAGATGATTTCAGATCAAAGATTGTATGTCCAACTTGTGAAGGCGCCAGGCTTAAAAAGGAATCACTACATTTTAAATTTGCCGGTAAAAACATTTATGAACTGGCACATATGGATATTAAATCGCTATATGAATGGTTCTCAAATGTAAACGCTTCTTTAGATGAACGTCAACAGATCATTGCTACCGAAATATTAAAAGAAATACAATCGCGTTTAGGTTTCCTACTGGATGTAGGCTTAAATTACCTGACTATAGATCGTTCTTCTAAATCGCTATCTGGTGGTGAAGCGCAACGTATACGACTTGCGACACAAATAGGTTCCCAACTTGTCAATGTTCTATACATCTTGGATGAGCCGAGCATCGGTCTCCATCAGAGAGATAATGAGCGTCTGATCAATTCTTTAAAAAATTTACGTGATATCGGCAATTCAGTGCTGGTTGTTGAACATGATAAAGACATGATCTTAAATGCAGACTATGTTATTGATATGGGACCTGCCGCGGGTGTCAATGGTGGTCAAGTGGTTGCTGAAGGAAAACCGAAAGATATCCTGAAATCAAAATCACTAACTGCAGCTTATTTAAATGGGAAAAAAGAGGTTGCTATTCCTTCAGAACGAAGAGCTGGAAACGGAAAAACATTATCTTTAAAAGGTGCAACAGGAAATAACTTAAAAAATGTTTCTGTTGATTTTCCACTTGGAAAATTAATTCTTGTCTCGGGTGTTTCGGGTTCTGGTAAATCAAGTTTGATTACCGGTACGTTATATCCGATTCTAAATAAACATTTTTTCCGTGCAAAAGGTATTCCACTTCCTTACAAAAGTATCGAAGGTCTGGAGCATGTCGATAAGGTCATTGAAATAGACCAAAGTCCGATCGGTCGTACGCCAAGATCAAACCCTTCTACTTATACGGGTGTATTTTCAGATATCAGAACTTTATTTGTCCAACTTCCTGAAGCGAAAATAAGGGGTTATAAACCGGGACGTTTTTCATTTAATGTGAAAGGCGGACGTTGTGAAACTTGTCAAGGTGGTGGAATGAAGGTTGTGGAAATGAATTTCCTTCCTGATGTTCAGGTTCCTTGTGAAACATGTCATGGAAAACGTTATAACAGAGAAACTTTGGAGGTTCGCTTCAGAAGTAAATCCATCTCAGATATCCTGGATATGAGTGTTGATGAGGCAGTCGTTTTCTTTGAAAATATTCCTTCCATCTATCGTAAGATTAAAACATTACAGGATGTTGGCTTGGGTTATATTACATTGGGACAGTCTTCAACAACATTATCGGGCGGGGAAGCACAACGGATTAAATTGGCGACAGAGCTTTCCAAGAAGGACACCGGAAATACATTTTATATCTTAGATGAACCGACAACGGGTTTGCATTTTGAGGATGTTAATGTATTGATGGGCGTAATCAACCGATTAGTTGACCGTGGTAACACGATCTTAATCATCGAACATAATCTCGATGTTATTAAATGTGCTGATTGGGTGATTGACATTGGCCCTGAAGGTGGTAAAGAAGGCGGTAATGTCTTATTTGCAGGTGTACCTGAAGAGTTAATCAAAAATAAAAAGAGCGAAACGGCTCGATTCCTTAAACTGGAAATGCAATAACGAACAGTTAGATTTGATACGTAAGTATTACGTATCAAATCTAACTCATGAAAGTTAATAAGTAATGTAATTTATACGACAACTTTCTAACGGAATTAAAAGCATTCCTCATTAATTTCGTAACTTCGCGTCATATGTCGGATATTATTCAATTATTACCAGATAATGTTGCCAATCAAATTGCAGCGGGTGAAGTCGTACAAAGACCTGCCGCGGCAATCAAAGAATTGATTGAAAATGCTATTGATGCTGGGGCTGACAAGATACAATTGATCATCAAAGATGCTGGAAAATCATTAATTCAAGTGATTGATAATGGTTGTGGAATGAGCGTGACGGATGCACGTCTTTGTTTTGAACGACATGCTACTTCCAAAATTCGTAAAGCAGAAGATTTGTTTGCCATTCGTACAATGGGATTTCGAGGTGAAGCAATGGCTTCCATCGCTGCCATTGCACATGTGACTTTAAAAACACGTCGTTTTGAGGATGAATTGGGTACTGTCGTAGAGATAGAGGGCTCTAAAATCATCAATCAAGCACCAGAAGCTGTCGCTGCTGGCACCAATATTTCCATTAAAAATCTATTTTACAATATACCTGCACGCCGAAACTTTTTAAAAAGCAATTCGGTCGAGATGCGTCATATTATTGAAGAGTTCCAACGGATAGCATTAGCTAATCCTGAAATCTTTTTGACGTTACATAGTGATGGTAATGAAATGTTTCATTTACCTGCGGAAACATTGAAACAACGTATTGTTCATCTATTTGGCAACACGTATAATCAGCGATTAGTACCTGTAGAAGAGGATACCACGATCATAAAAGTAAATGGTTTTGTAGGAAAGCCTCAGTTTGCTAAAAAAACAAGAGGGGAACAATTCTTCTTTGTTAATAAGCGATTTATCAGAGACCATTACTTGAATCATGCTGTGATGAATGCTTTTGAAGAAATTCTGCCAGCAGAAACATTTCCTTTATATGTGCTTTTCATTGACATCGATCCTTCAAAGATTGATATCAATGTACACCCAACGAAAACGGAAATTAAATACGAAGATGAAAAGGCAATTTACGCGATCATCCGATCTGCTGTTAAAAGGTCTTTGGGACGATATAATATCGCGCCTTCTTTGGATTTTGAGCAAGAAACAGGTTTCTCAAACATGATCACGCCAAAACCTTTGGACGAGATCATTGTACCTACGGTGAGTTTTAATCCTGATTTTAATCCGTTTGAACCTGATCAGATTACAAAGACGACATTTTCGCGTTCAGATAATTATTTAGCAGGTTTTGAAAAGAAAACGGCTATTCCTCAAAATTGGGATACTTTATATCAAATTACTGAACAGGATGAATCGATGCAACTGCCTTTAGAGCACGAACAACAGGACCGTCCAATTCATCAGATACAAGGTATAAAAAGTCAAGCGACAACGAAACAATTTTTTCAGATCCACAATCGATTCATTGTTTCACAAATTCATTCTGGTGTGATGCTGATCGATCAACAAGCTGCTCATGAACGCATCTTATTTGAACAGTTCAAATCACAGCTTGATCAACATAAAGGTTTGAGCCAACAGAGTCTGTTTCCGCAAAGTATTGATTTAAATCCTTCGGATAATGAATTGATGCAAGATTTATTGGAAGATATTCAAAGTTTAGGGTTTCAAATTCGTTCATTTGGAAAAAACAGCTATATCATTGACGGAATACCTGCAGATTTAGGTACCGGAATTGACGAACGTAAAATTATTGAACAGATCTTAGAAGATTATAAGAACAATCTTAATGATTTCAAAATTGAGAAACGTGAGAATTTAGCAAAAAGCTTAGCGCGCAATGCGGCAATAAAACCAGGTACTTTTCTGGATAATAATGCGATATCAGAACTTATTGATCAGCTTTTCGCTTGTGAGTCTCCAAATATCTCTATTTTTGGGAAACCAATCGTTATTACCATTACCTTACAGGAACTATTAGAAAAGTTTAGTAAAAACTAATTTAAATTTATGAATAACGCTAATCCGCTATCAAATTTACCAACAGTAACCAAAAACTTACTGATTATTAATGTAGTTTGTTTTATCGGTTCAATGATATTTACAAACTCCACCCGAATGTTTGGCGTGTTCTACCCGGACTCTCCTTTTTTTAGGATTTGGCAAATCATCACCTATATGTTTATGCATGGAGGGTTTACACACATATTTTTCAATATGTTCTCTTTATTTATGTTTGGACCTATCGTGGAGCAGGTATTAGGAGCTAAACGTTTTCTGAATTTTTATTTGTTTACAGGAATTGGCGCCCTGATCCTTCAGTTTGGTGTTCAAGCATTCGAAGTTTATCAAATTGCAGGTACGATCAGCCTAGTAGCAGTTTAACATTTGATATGCTTGCCGGCACAGTTTATACCAATAATCCTTTGGTATCTCAGGCGGGATTAGGGACTTTGGTTTCTATCTATAATACACCTTTAGTTGGTGCTTCTGGTGCTATTTATGGTTTACTACTAGCATTTGGTTATTTATTCCCTAACTTAAAGCTAGCCCTAATCTTTATACCTGTACCTATAAAAGCTAAATTCTTTATTCCAATCCTGATCTTGATTGAAATATATTTAGGTTTTTCAAATTCTGGTGGATCAATTGCACACTTAGCCCATGTCGGTGGAGCCTTATTTGGTTACCTACTATTAAAGGTCTGGAGTATTAAAAAAGGAATATATTAATTAACTTTATAAGATGAGGGAAAACTCGTTCAAAAACTTTATCAGGACAACCTTCGGTTCAGGCTCTCCCATTCCATTTATTATTGGTGGACAGGTTTTCCTATTTATTCTGATTTATTTTTTTGATCTCCTTTTTGAGCTGAAGATTATTTCTTTCCCTCTTTTTCAATGGAGCGTAGATAAACTAAGTTTACCAACAAATTTTCAGGCATTCATCCAGCAACCGTGGTCTCTACTTACATATAACTTTCTATATACGGGCCTTTTCAATGTTGCTTTTGATTGTTTGTGGCTGTATTGGTTAGGTACTATTTTCTTTAATTTTTTAAATAGGAAACAGTTTCTTTTCATTTACATTGTCTCCGCTATCATGTCCGGACTGATCTTTTTAGTCTTCTCACACCTTGCTCTTTTCTCCAATACGATTAATCCTCCATTGAGCACTGGAGCATTTGGATTAGCGTCAATTTTAGCAGCTACAGCTACCTTAGTTCCAAAATATGAACTTAGACTATTGCTGTTTGGGAATGTTAAATTAAAGACTATCGCTATCATTTATTTTGCAATCCAGTTTTTGTTCTTCATACTTACGAATAGACCTGCGGCCATCAGTTATTTTTGTTCCATTCTCTTTGGAATGGGATTTATTTATGCACTGCAATCGGGCATGGACTGGTCTAAAGTATTTAAAAGAAAACAGAAAAGATCCACAAAAATGAAAGTTGTCGTAGGTAATGGTGCACAACAATCAAAGCATCATCGTTATGATTTACCCAATCAGGATCAGATCGATCAAATTTTGGATAAGATATCCTTAACAGGGTATGATAGTCTAAGTTCACACGAAAAAGAAATTCTTTTCAAAGCAAGCAATAATAATAAGATCGATGGTTAAGCGTGTATTGTTAAAAAAAAAATTGGGCTATTTAAGCAGGACCGTTTTCATTTTTAACATTCTTGCTATTGTTGCTTTATTGATTAGCTATTCTGCTTCTTTCATCAATCCTAAGACATTTTGGCCTATTGCATTTTTTGGTTTAGGTTATTTACCGATCTTACTTGTCAATATTGGTTTTATTGCTTATTGGTTGTTAAGAAAACCTAAAATGATTGTATTTTCTTTAGCAGCGATCTTACTTGGCTGGCCATTGCTAACAAAACACTGGAATTTACGTTCGAGCTCTCCAATAACTCAAAAAGCATCTGATCAGATCCGCGTACTTAGCTTCAATGCCCATCTTTTTAAAGATATCAACGACTCAAAGAAAAATTTCAAAAATGATGCGATAAAGATATTGGACAGTATTAAACCTGACATTGTCTGTTTCCAAGAATATTACAGTAAAATAAAAGGGAAATATGTCATCTCTAATGAGTTTAAGAGCAAACTAGGCTATGACTATCATTATTTTGCAGAAAGTGCCAAAAATGATTATGAGGCTTATGGAATGACCATTTTCTCCAAATATCCGATTATAAATTCTGGTAATATCTTAGATAATGACTATGGTATCAACCGCATTTCGTACGCAGATATTGAAAAAAATGATAGTACTATCCGCGTCTACAATGTTCATCTCAGATCTTTTGCTCTTCAAAATGATGAAAAGGAATTTTTTCAAAATCCATCATCCAAAAAGGAGACTGATAATGCTGCTACACGTCGCATTGGACGAAAGCTTAAAAATGCTTTTGAATTTAGAAGTGAGCAGGCTAGTTCTTTAAAAAAACATATGGACGCTTGTCCTTTCCCTTTTATCGTAATGGGTGACTTTAATGATACTCCTATGAGCTATTCAGTAAATCGGGTGAGTAAGGGTCTCCACAATGCATTTAAAGAAAAAGGATCGGGTTGGGGAGTGACGCATTATGAATTATTGCCGATCTTTCAAATTGATTATATTTTTGCCAGTTCCAATTTTGATATCTTAAATTATCATGTGGTTAAAAGAAAATTATCAGACCACTACCCTATCTGGAGCGATTTGAAATTGAAACACCTTTAGTGCATCTGAATTCCCAATGCACGAAATGCTCCTGCAACAAAATGATCTTTTCTATTTTTTATCTTAAAGTAAGCTTCTCTACCAAAATAATAACGTCCTACTAGTGCCTCAATATCTGACTGAATAATTTGATGCAGACGATCTGCTTCAAGTTTGTTCACAGCTATTCCTTTTTTTAATAAAAAGGAAATGAAATCATTAAACTCGGAGTCAGGCAAATTGTAACCACTCAAGAAATTTTCTATGGAATAAGCTGGCAATTTTTTGTAAACCTATCATAAACAAATTCTTGTATACTATTGGAATGATATATTTCTCTATATTTAGCACTGATTTCATTGGAATCTATTGGAATGAGAACGTCGGGCTGAATTCCACCTCCCCCAAATAGCATTTTCCCCTTACTGGTGGTATATAAATCATGAGGATTAAATTCGGTATCCAACGTCCATAGGTCAAATGTGGTCATATACTTAGACTGATCGTAATTTGCGCGCGTATATTTGCGCTGAATACATCTGCCCAAAGGCGTGTAATAACGTGCTACTGTCAGGTTAACGGCAGAGCCATCGGCAAAATCAAATTGTTCTTGAACTAATCCTTTGCCATAGGAACGACGACCGACTACTGTACCTCTGTCTAAATCCTGTAGCGCACCTGTCACGATCTCGCTTGCGGAAGCTGAATCTTCATTAATAAGTATTACGATGCGACCTTCACTAAAATCACCGGTTTCTTTTGAGAAATAATCCCTTCTCAATTCATTGGCTCCTTCGGTATACATCAGTAAACGCTTATCTTTAAAAAACATACTGGCTATTTCAATAGCTGTATGTACATAACCGCCGCCATTACCTCTCAAATCTAAAATTAAATCTTGCGCTCCACTTTTTCGAAGATCGCGCAATTTGATTTTAAAATCTTCAGAAGTCTGATGCCCAAAACGTCTTATTTTTACGTAAGCTACTTTAGGAGCTATCATGTAGGATGCATCCAATGTACTCACAGATACTTGATCGCGAACAACTTTGAGCGGAGTTGTCAAGATTTCGTTATTTCGTTTCACAATGATGTCTACTGTAGATCCTTTTTTACCTCGAATCAACTTGTCTACTTCATTTTCTGTCACACGTACGCCAGCTATATTTCGATTCGCAATTTTGACCAATCGATCTCCAATCTTCATTCCAGACTTTTCTGCAGGACCTGCTGAGATCATTCCGACAACAAGCAAGGTATCGTTAAGATTAAAATACTCAACACCAATACCATCAAAAGTTCCTTCCAGAGCCTCTGCTTGTGCTAAACGTTCATTGGGTTTTAAATAGGTTGAAAAAGGATCTAATCGGGTAATGATATGCTGAATGGCTTCATCCTGAATCGTATCCAAACTTACTTTATCAACGTAATTGTCCGATATTAAATTAACTAGATATTGAACTTTTTCAGAATTACCGGTCAGTCCTCCTGCTAGAATAGAAGTTGACTGTTTATTACCTTGTTCATCGGCATATTTTTGCCCAAGCAATAGCCCCACGAGTAAAACTCCTGCGTATGTTGCTGCCACAAAAATATTCCGTTTTATACTTCCTTGCATATGAAAAGATGCTTCAAAAATACTAAGTTTTATCCATTAAAACCACAATATATGCGTTGATTTTTGGATTAAAACAAAAGTCGTTAAAAGTGGTTAATATGTGAAAGTTTTCTCAACTTTGTGTTTGTAACAATCAAATAATCTGCCAAAATGCACGAAATTGAACCTTTTTACAATTGGAGACATGATTATATCGCATCGGAAGATGAACAGTCTCCTTTTTACGGAACGATATATAATGAATTTGAATACGACAAACAGATTTATAATTTCCTTTTACACCCCCAGTGGGACGACTTTGGTTCACATACTTTATATTTGAAAGCCCTATTTGTAGACTATGACAAGCAATTTTGCATCATCGAACTGATCGGCGAATGGAATGATGCCATTGATAATGACATTATGATCCTGAAGCGTGAAGTGATTGATCTGATGATCGCTTCGGGTATTAATCATTTTATATTAATTGGTGAAAATATTCTTAATTTTCATGCTTCAGATGATACGTATTATGAAGAATGGTTTCAGGATATTGATGATGGTTGGATAGCTGCTGTTAATTTTAGGACACATGTCATCACAGAATTTATGCAAAATAATATTGATTATTATATCAATTTTGGAGGAAACCTCAATGATCTTTCTTGGCGTACCTTAAAACCAATTCAAGTTTTCCATCATATCAATGAACAATTAACCAAACGATTGAATGGTTAACAACATTTGAAGATACTATGACATTCAAATTTTACTAAGATGAAGTGTTTGAATGCCTGTTCTCTATATTTTTACTTAACTTTGTTATATTAAAAAAATCAAACGCTATGTCATTTAGAATAGAAAAAGATACCATGGGTGAAGTTCAAGTACCTGCAGATAAATACTGGGGTGCTCAAACAGAACGTTCACGCAATAATTTCAAAATTGGTCCTGCTGCATCTATGCCACATGAAATTATCGAAGGTTTTGCTTACTTGAAAAAAGCTGCTGCTTATGCTAATGCTGAATTAGGTGTATTACCTATTGAGAAACGTGATGCTATTGCTGCAGTTTGTGATGAGATCTTAGCTGGTAAATTGGACGATCAATTTCCATTGGTAATCTGGCAAACAGGTTCGGGAACTCAATCTAACATGAATTTAAATGAAGTAATTGCAAACCGTGCTCAGGTATTAGCTGGTTTCAAAATTGGAGAAGGTGAGCCTGTGTTAAAAGCGAATGATGATGTGAACAAATCACAATCTTCTAATGACACCTACCCTACTGGAATGCACATAGCGGCCTATAAAGCAGTTGTTGAAGTAACAATTCCTGGTGTTGAAAAACTACGTGATACATTAGCAAAAAAATCTGCTGAATTCATGAATGTTGTTAAAATTGGCCGTACTCACTTAATGGATGCAACTCCTTTAACATTGGGTCAAGAATTATCAGGCTATGTAGCACAGTTGAATTATGGTATCAAAGCTGTTAAAAATACTTTAGCGCATTTGGCAGAAGTAGCATTAGGTGGTACTGCAGTTGGTACGGGATTAAATACACCTGCTGGATATGATGTTCTGGTAGCAAAATATATCGCTGAATTTACTGGTCATCCTTTCATTACTGCTGAGAATAAATTCGAAGCTTTAGCTGCGCATGATGCCATTGTTGAATCACACGGATCATTAAAACAATTAGCAGTTTCGTTAAATAAAATTGCTAACGATATCCGCATGTTGGCTTCTGGTCCTCGCTCTGGTATTGGTGAAATTATTATTCCTGAAAATGAACCTGGTTCTTCGATCATGCCTGGAAAAGTTAACCCTACTCAATGTGAGGCTTTAACAATGGTTGCTGCTCAGGTAATGGGTAATGATGTAGCTATTACTATCGGTGGTACTCAAGGTCACTATGAATTGAATGTATTCAAACCTTTAATGGCGTCTAACTTTTTACAATCAGCTCGATTAATCGGAGATGCTTGTGTATCATTTGAAGAGCACTGTGCAAGTGGTATTGAACCAAATTATGCTCGTATTAAAGAATTAGTTGATAACTCTTTGATGTTGGTAACGGCTTTGAATACTAAAATAGGCTACTACAAATCGGCAGAAATTGCACAGACAGCACATAAAAATAACTCGACATTAAAAGAAACGGCTATTGCATTAGGATATGTAACTGCTGCAGAATTTGACGAGTGGGTAAAACCTGAAGAAATGGTAGGTAGCTTAAAATAAGGCTATGATTCTATTTTTAAATAAATTAAAAAATATCAAAGCATACCTATTTTTAGCAATGGGTATGCTTTTGCTATTTGGAAGTTGCAAATTCAATTCGGAAATGCAATCTGAGGGTGCTAGTTATTTGCAAGGGGAATGGAAACAAGACAGTATTGCCGACCAAGATCAAATGTTGCAATATACGCTCACAGATTTCCGTTTTACCTGTGACTCCATTTATGCACGCATGTATGTCCATGCTAAAACAAAGCAGATATCAGATAGCTGTTATAATAATGGGTCTTGGATCGAATATGCTAAAGGTATTTATGTTGTACGTGGTGACAGTGTCATTGTCGATGGTATATACGTCAAAGAAAATGGCAAACAAAAAGTATCTGGCTGCTATCGCCAAGGTCAATATTTACCAAGGTTTAAAGTTGCTTTCCACTCTAAAGATTCTCTAGTATTAGAAAATAAATATGATCAGCGTCCTATCATATTACGTAAAACAAAGGATGTAATTTGTGTCCCGCAGAAACGCTGGCAATAAAAAAGAATAAACGTGTAGCCATTTAATTTTTTAAATGGCTTTTTCTATCATTAACGACACGCTCGTCACTATCTGAGCAAAAAA
>NZ_ASZT02000048.1:0-33454 GCF_001006065.1 Sphingobacterium sp. IITKGP-BTPF85 | reverse complement strand
TTTTATGTCTTCAAGTATCCAATAAATTTGCTGTTATTATAATCCGCCATATTAATATTTGTGAAAGCCTAGTATTTTTTTATTTTTGTACTTTACCTTATAAAAAGTTTGCCGATGTATAAATCAAAAATGGGGCTAATTACCCTTGTTTCGGTGACAATTGCTGCACTTATTGCGATATGTTACGAATTTAGTTGGGTCAATTTTTCTCCATCATTTTTAATGGCAGTAAGATGGATTGTTGCTACTGTGTTGATTGTTAATGCTCTTGTTCGGAAGAATCTAACAACTTGGATTTTGACCTGTATGATCTTGGGTATTTTTGTGGGTTTAGATTTTCCAAATATTGCCATATCATTGCAACCGCTAAGTAAAGGTTTCATTAAGTTGGTGAAGACGATCGTAGGACCGATCTTATTTGCAACGTTAGTTTATGGTATTGCAGGTCATTCTGATTTGAAACAGGTTGGTCGTATGGCCTGGAAGTCTATGCTGTATTTCTTTTGTGCTACGACTTGCGCTATTTTATTGGCCTTGGGGCTATAAATCTGACTAAAGCTGGAGTTGGTGTTGATGTTGCACATATGCCTCATGAAGAACTGCCAAAAACGCAAATAAGTAATGACGCACAGATTTTAGAAACTTTACCAGACCATGTTCATCCTGTTTATAAGTTTACGGCATTTTTTAGAGATCTTTTTCCTGAAAATATTGTAAAAGCAGTGTATGACAATCAAGTTTTACAGATCGTGGTGTTTTCAGTTCTTTTTGGTATTGGATTAGCAATGGTTGATGAAAAGAAAAGAAAACCATTGGTTGATTTTACGGAAAGCCTTTCAGAAACAATGTTTAAGTTTACGAACTTAATCATGTATTTTGCTCCAATCGGAGTTGGTGCCGCAATGGCTTTTACAGTTGGTCATTTGGGGGTAGATATTCTGAAAAATCTATTCATGTTGTTAGCAACTTTGTATTTAGCATTATTAGGTTTCCTAACTTTTGTATTGTTGCCTGTTGCACTTTATCTGAAAATCCCTATATTAAAGTTTATTAATGCGATTAAAGAACCTGTTTCTATTGCATTTGCGACGACAAGTTCTGATGCAGCTTTGCCCAAGGCTATGTCTGCTATGGAAAAATTTGGAGTACCTCGTAAGATTGTGTCTTTTGTTATTCCTACCGGATATAGTTTCAATTTGGACGGAACATCATTGTATTTATCTTTGGCAGCGATATTTGTTGCTCAAGCGGCTGGAATTCATTTGACTTTTGGAGAGCAGTTAATGATCGCATTTACATTAATGATTACTTCTAAAGGGGTTGCCGCAGTTCCCAGAGCATCATTAATTATATTAATTGCTACTGCAGATCAATTTGGTTTACCAACATTTGTGATTGCGGCTATATTAGGAATTGACGAGTTGATGGATATGGCCAGAACTTCGGTCAATGTGATCGGTAATTGTTTAGCTACAGTTGTTGTTGCTAAATGGGAGGGGGAGTTTGACGAAGAGGCCCCATATAGAGATGATCATGGCCAACCGGAATTAGAGGGATAGTATTATATCTTTTAAAAGCCAGAAAAGGGATCTTATAACAAATATAAGATCCCTTTTTTATGAAATAAACTTACCATCGACATAATACCAGATTCCATCCACTTGTTTGAAAGTGGATCTTTCATGATGAATCTGTAAATTCAGCTCGGAATCCAAGTAATGTGCCTCAAATTCGACAATATTAGAATTACTAAATAAAATGCGGAGCTGCATCCATTTTGATTCCTTTGCCCATCTTGCAATTTCTATTTTGTTTTGAAACTTGCGTGTTTCAGAATGAAAGCTTGTATATAAAAACTCGATATTTTGAACAACAAATGCGCTATATCTTGCACGCATTAATTGTTCTGCAGTTTTAGCTTCTTTTTGGTCTAAATGAATTTTTTTGCAACAATTTTCGTAAGGAAGTGAATTGCCACAATGGCAAATTGTATTTTGTTTTGTCAACGTATTATGATTTAAATATAGGACAAAAGTAAATAATGATTTTTTCTTTTTAAATGAATCGTGTTTATATAAATATTTAGGAATTTCTTAGCTGGATTATAATTGTTAAATTGATATTTTAACACGTTGATATTGAGTTTATTTTAACGTTTTAACAAATATTAACAACCTTTCATTAATCTTATTATAAAATATAGAGTCCTACCTATAAATAATTGAAAAACATAAATAAAGGGAGGAGCAGGTATGAAAAAATTAGTTTATTTGACGGTTTTAGTTGGCGGTTTGTTTTTTGTTAAACCTGCTGCTGCACAAGTTAATGTGAGTATTAACATTGGTAATCAACCTTCTTGGGGCCCAGTGGGGTATGATTACGTACGGTATTATTATATTCCAGAAATTAATGTATATTATGATGTAATCAATCGTCGGTATACGCATTATCATGGTAGAAGATGGGTTACCAGTAGAAGCTTGCCTAGTCGATATCGTAACTTTAATTTTTATAATACCTATAAAGTAGTTGTCAATGATAGAGATCCCTGGAGACATCACGATCGGTACAGAAGAGATTATGGTCATTACGCTCATCGCAGAAATCAGGTAAGTATAAGAGACCATAGAAGTAATTATGATCGTCCACGTCACAATGACCGTTATGATAATCATCGTGTCGAGCGACATGAAAATCATAGAGATCGATCGGAGCATAGAAAATCGGACAAGAGAAATGATAAAAGAGGCCACGATCGTCACTCAGAAAGAGGTGAGGGACATGGAAGAAGATAGTGAATAGTTTTTTATATGTTAATTGAAAGGGAGGAAGCTGTAGTTTTCTCCCTTTTTTAATTAAAACTATTTTTTTAAATCGGATAAGCTGTTTCACTTTTAGTTTCCGATAGAACAAAATAGGTTTGTACGGTGTTCACATGTGGGAGTACGGCTAAGCGGTATCTTAAAAATTCGTGATAGGCCTGCATATCTTTAGTTGCTATTCGAAGCATAAAATCATAGGATCCAGCCATCTGATAACATTCCATAACTTCCGGAAATTTAGCAACTTCTTTTTCAAATTCATTTAAAACCTCGGCTGTATGTGCTTTTAAGAATACCTGTGAAAAAGATATCAGACCCATGTTTATTTTTTGCCGGTCAAGAATAGCAACAGTTTTTTTAATATAGCCTTGTTGTTTCAGTTTTTTTACACGCTCATGTATAGCGGCGATAGATTTATGCAATCTAAATGCTAGTTCCTTATTGCTAAGTGTAGCGTCATGCTGTAAAATTCTTAATAGTTTGGTGTCGGTTTCATCAAGCATCATTTTGTATTTTTTATTGATATGAATGTAATGAATTGGTTGATTCTGTAATATTTCTTAAATATATCATTATTTAGATAAAATTTATTGATTTAATCTTTATGTAGTGAATATTATTTTGTTTTATGTCAATTTTGCTGATAATATTAGATCTTCAAATGATTGTAGACTGATATTGTTTAAAATAATAAATCATGGATAACGAATTGATGTTTAGTAAATGTTTGTCTCCCGAGCTTGATAGTAGATTTAAACATTTATGGTGTTTAGTAGGTAACACGCCTATGCTAGAGCTGCAATACTCATATAAAGGGAAAGCTGGGAGGATTTATGTGAAATGCGAGAATTATAATCTTACAGGGAGTATCAAAGACCGTATGGCGCTATATATTATGTATAAAGCTTACATGAATTGTCAAATTCAGCCTGACGATGTTATTATAGAAGCTACTAGCGGTAATACAGGTATTTCTTTTTCTGCTATTGGTAAAGCTTTAGGACATCAAGTGAAAATTATTATGCCCAATTGGTTGAGTAAAGAACGCATCGATATTATAAAAAGTATGGGTGCAGATATTCAATTGGTTAGTAAAGAAGACGGTGGTTTTTTGGGGAGTATTGAATTAAGTGAGAAACTAGCGCAGCAAGGAGGGGTGTTTTTGCCCAGACAGTTTGAAAATAAATTCAATGCCGAAGCTCATGAATTAACGACCGGTCGTGAAATTGGTTTACAGTTAGCCTCACAAGGTTTAGTTGCAGATGCTTTTGTTGCTGGTGTAGGCACAGGAGGAACGGTTATGGGAGTAGGCCGTCATCTTCGTAGCTTAAATCCTCATGTAAAGATTCATCCTTTGGAACCAGCTGAAAGTCCTACGATGTCAACCGGATATAAGGTTGGCTCGCATCGTATTCAAGGTATATCAGATGAATTTATTCCGGCTATTGTGAAAATGGACGAGTTGGATGAGATCGTTTCTGCTTCAGATGGTGATTCTATTATAATGGCCCAAAAATTAGCAAAAGAATTGGGCTTGGCCGTAGGGATTTCTTCAGGAGCGAATGTGATTGGAGCAATTAAATTAAAAGAGCAATTAGGGAAAGAAGCTGTTGTTGTCACCTTATTGTGCGACGATAATAAAAAATATTTGAGTACAGATTTAGTAAAAGAACAACCTGTAGCAGCTGGATATATTTCAACAGATCTCTCTTTCACTGGATTTAAGCCTATCAGTAGGTTAGCAAAATCTCTTTTTAATACTGAATCGATATAAAGTTTGTTTCAGCCTAATCGCATATTAGGCACTATGTTTATTTTAAATAGAATCTATTACAATGGGATTTCTCCCATTGTAATTAGGTTTAACCAATTTGTAACCTGTCACTCGGCATAATAATTTAATTATTTATGAAAAGTTTTATCATAAAATTATTACTTTTAATAGTTCTTCTTCCAGCTTTTGCGCACGCTCAGGAGGCAGATACTTTACTAAAGATGGACGAACTGGAGTTCGTTGATGGTGGTATTTCTGAAGCTTCGACTGATTCTGTAGTTGTTGATACTGCACAGAATCATAAGAAAACTACGGCTGTAATCACAACAGAAGAGCATGCAAGTAGTGAATCTCTACTTGGAATATTTTTAGCAGGATTATTAGGCGGTTTTACTGCCCTATTAATGCCTTGTATTTTCCCCATGTTACCGCTCACAGTTAGTTTCTTCACAAAGGGAAATCAAAATAAATCGCAATCTTTTATTCGTGCTTTGTTTTATGGAATTTCTATCATAGTTATTTATGTTGTTCTTGGTTTAGCGGTAACGATGATTTTTGGTTCGGATGCCCTTAATGCTTTATCAACGAACGGTGTCTTTAATTTTTTCTTTTTCTTAATGTTGGTTGCTTTTGGAGCTTCTTTTTTGGGTGCATTTGAAATTAATTTACCAAGTTCATGGGTAAATAAGATGGATGCAAAATCTGATAAAGGCGGATGGGCTGGTATATTCTTTATGGCAGCAACTTTAGCTTTAGTATCTTTTTCTTGTACTGGACCTATTATCGGAACTTTATTGGTACAGGCAGCTACAAGTGGAGCTTTGTTAGGTCCGGCTGTAGGTATGTTTGGATTTTCTTTTGCATTAGCTATACCTTTTGCTCTTTTTGCATTATTTCCTAGTGCTATGAAAGCCATGCCTAAATCAGGTGGTTGGCTTAACAGTGTTAAAGTTGTTTTAGGATTTTTAGAATTGGCATTTGCATTGAAATTTCTTTCTAATGTTGATTTAGCTTATCACTGGAACTGGTTCGACCGTGAAGTCTTTTTGTCTTTATGGATTGTTATATTTGGTTTAATGGGACTGTATTTACTTGGAAAAATCAAATTTTCTCATGACAGTAATCTGCTACATTTGTCAGTAATCCGTACTTTCATAGCTATTATTGTACTATCATTTACGGTATACATGATTCCTGGATTATGGGGTGCTCCTTTAAAATCAATATCTGCTTTTCTACCACCACAAAGCACGCAGGACTTTGATTTAAATCAAGGCTCATTGATTAGTGGATCGCATGTAACAGACGTTTCTAAACGCAAATATTCAGATTTATTTCATGCACCGCTTGGCTTAAATGTGTTTTTTGATTACGAGGAGGGTTTACAATATGCTAAAACCCATCATAAAATGGTTATGCTTGATTTTACAGGCCATGCTTGTGTAAATTGTAGGAAAATGGAAGCTACTGTTTGGACAGATCCTCAAGTCCGCTCTTTTTTAACAGATCATATCGTTATCATCCAACTTTATGTTGATGACCGCACTGAGCTTGCTATTGAAGATCAACAAAAAACGAGTTCGGGAAAATTGTTGAAGACAATTGGAAGTAAGTGGAGTTATTTACAATCGAGTCAGTTTGAATCCAATTCACAACCTTTTTATGTGCTTATGAATCCTGCAAACCGTCAGGTTTTGGTTAAACCAAAAGGTGCTGATTATGATGCTACTACTTATCTAGCTTATTTAAATGAAGGTTTGAAAGCATTTTCTTTGATCAAATAGTATAATAGGACTCATTTGATGAAAAAATGTTTTTATTCCAAAAGAAAAAAGGTTTCATAAAATTGGATTTCTGTTAAATTTAATCTTACTTTTACATCGTTTAAATCATTAGCTATCAAATAGCAGCTTTAGTGGTTTATGTGTAGGGTTAATAGTGAATTATAACATGAAGAAAGCATTCAATCTGGGGTTGTTCCTTGGATTATTATCGGTAACATCTCTTGCATTACAATCGTGCAATGAAGGTGGGAGTAAAAGACAGATTCGGTTACTATTGGAACTGTTGATAGTATAGATGATATCGATGATTTAAATAAAGATACTGTCGAGAAAGAGATTAAAAAGGATACAATTGCTGTAAAGGGTAAAAAGAGTATTCTTCATCATGAAGTTGATACGGCGAAATTATTAACCGACTCTGTGTCTCCTCGTTATATTTATTTGACTTTTGATGATGGACCTTTAAATGGCAGTCAATTTATTGATTCAATAGCTACAGCTAAGAATATAAAGATTAATGCTTTTTTAATTGGAAAGCATGACCGAATGAGTAAGGGTTTGCATAAATATTATGAACGTTATATGAACAATCCGCTGGTGGATTGTTATAATCACAGTTACAATCATGCAAATAATAAGTTTACTTATTTTTATAGCAACGCAGAATCAGCGTATGAGGACTTTGATAAAAATGAAAAAGAACTGAATCTTAAACATAAGATTGTCCGTCTACCAGGACGTAATATTTGGTACTTTGCAGATCGTAAACGTATTGATATGCAAAGTGGTTCAAGTACTGCCGATCTATTATATCAAAATGGTTACCGCTCTATGGGATGGGACTGTGAATGGAAAAAGGGTAAACCTTCTGGTATGCCAGTCGAATCGGTGAGTTTTATATATCGTCAGATAAATAATAGATTACGTAACGGCACCTCATTTTCGAAGAATAACGTTGTTCTGTTGATGCATGATGATATGTTTCAGACAAGAAAAGCACAGAAAATGTTAAGTGATTTAATCGATAGTTTGAAGTTACATCCAAATTACGAATTTGCACATATGCGTGATTATCCGAAACAGAAATAAAAAATAAGGCTACAATTTGATTGTAGCCTTATTTTTTTAGTTTTGCTTTCTTAAATATTTTGTTAAAATCACAATCGTCTGACCATCGATTTTTCCTTCAATTTGTTCTGTATTATCGAACACAAGTCTAATATTCTTCACGACTGTACCTAAAGTCGCGCGGATTGAAGATCCTTTACATCCAATGTTTTAGTAAGGACTACAGAATCCCCGTCAAATAATTGTTGACCGATACTATCTAAATGAAACTCGACATATCCATCATTTTCATGATCTCCTGTTTGTTTTGCCCATTCTAACGTTTCGTCATCCAGATACAAAATATCTAACGCATCAGAAGCCCAACCTTCGTTTTTTAAACGATTTAACATGCGCCACGCAGCTACCTGTACTGCTGGTACTTCAGACCACATGGTATCGGGTAGGAATTTCCAATATTCAGCTTCTAATTGTGTAGTTTTATTTAACTGATCGGCACATTTCTGACAAACAACAATCGTGTTTTCAGCTGTAGCTTGTAACTCAGGGGGCAATGTATATAATGTTAAATTATCAGTTGCTTGACTCAATTCACATTTATTTCCCGCTCTCTCGAATAGTTGATTTTCTAGTTTCATTTAAATTTTGGATAAGTTGCAAATGATTTAGGTGCAAACATAATGAATATTTATAATTCTAAATTATAAAAGGTTAACATAACAAATCAAAAAATGCTTAATAATTGGAATATAATTTGCGATGCTGTACACGATAAAATGTGTATCTTATTTAATATTAATTGAAACTAACTTAAATTATATCAATATGAAATGGCAAGGAGGTAGAAAAAGTGACAACTTCGAAGATAGGAGAGGAATGTCAGGTGGTCAAAAATTAACTTTGGGCGGTGTAGGTGGGATTATTGTCTTAATAATTGGTTTTTTAATGGGGGGAGATCCATCTCAATTATTACAGCAGGCTCAAAATATGACGGGCACGGAGCAGAGTGGACAGCCACGGGAGCTTAATGCCGAAGAGACTAAATTGACTGATTTTTCAAGAATTGTCCTAGCTAGTACTGAGGATGTGTGGACAAATCTTTTTAAGACTCAGTTGGGGAAAACTTATAAAGGAACAGAATTGCTTTTTTATGATGGAGGAACAGAAACTGGAGGATGTGGCATCGGGAAATCTTCCTACGGCCCCTTCTATTGCCCCGGCGACCAACGAATTTATTTAGATTTAACTTTTAATCAAGAGTTGACGACCAAATTTGGTGCTAAAGGTGAGTTTGCTCTGGCTTATGTAATAGCACACGAAGTAGGGCATCATATACAACAATTAGTGGGACTTTTACCTCAGACAAACAGCATGAGGGGAAAACTAAGTGAAGTTGAAAATAATAAAATTTCTGTCATGACCGAATTGCAAGCTGATTTTTATGCAGGAGTTTGGGCACATCATGTTAATAAATTATCTGATATCGAGATTGACTATAATGATATTTTAGATGGTATGGCGGCAGCTGAAGCAGTTGGAGATGATAAATTACAAACACAAGCTCAAGGCTATGCGGTACCCGATTCTTTTACACATGGTACCTCAGCTCAGAGACGAGCTTGGTTTAAGAAAGGTTATGATTCTGGTGATATGCAAGCTGGAAATACCTTTCAAGATCCCAGCTTAAAATAAAACTTATTGGACGAGAAGATTACAACCACGTATATCACTTTGATCAAAGCGACCTAAGACTTCAAAAGATCCATCATCATAGATTTTTCCGAGGTCTTGGGTTGCAATAAAAGAACACGAATATCGATTTGCTAAGTCAATAACATTGATAGCACCTGTTTTTTTATTTTCAGCAAGAGTTAGCGGATCATTTGTTTCCCGAATTAAGATCTTCATCCAGTTGGGGTGTCTGAATATCCCGTTACCATATGAATAGCCCTGTGATAGCAATTCAGTCATTCCATATTCCGAATGTATTCCTGGAACTTGAAAGCTTTTACATAATAAATCATGAATTTCCTCACGGACCATTTCTTTACGTTTTCCTTTCATTCCCCCAGTTTCCATAATGATTAACTCCGGAAATGTCAATTCATATTTTTCAATAAAATCAAGCAGTGCAAAGGTCACACCGAATAGCAAGGTTTTCGTGCCTTTAGCTTTTAATTTTATCAGGGTTTGATAAAGTTCTTCATGATTGTATAAGAAATAGTCACTTTCGGGTTGTTGACTATGTTGCATTAAATCATTGATCATGTAGATCAATGAAGAACCTGTTCGTTCTAAATAGGATGGAAGTAGCGCCAAAATGGCAATGTTGTCTATTTTTCCATAAAACTGTTCAAAAGCAGTGCGAAAGCTTTTTTCATATACTTCTTTTTTAGCCACAAGATGCTTACTTGTGGTGATTCCTGTTGTACCTGAGCTTGTGAATACCATCTCAGGACTGAAGTTGTCAGCTATAATTTTTTGAGATTTGAACAGTTCGATTGGCAGAAACGGAATTTTCGTGTAATGATCAATTGTATGAATTTTCTTATTTAAATATTGCACATACTGTCTGTAAATGCTTGTTTTTTCCACTTGAAAATAAAAAGTTTCCAAGCAAATTTCATTAAATTCTGTTTCATTTTGAATAGCAAATACCCGATCCCAGTTCATACGATTAAAATTTCAGTGCAAATATAGACATATAAAAGCTTTTACAATAAAGTCCTTGATCACTTCAAGAACCTTTTTTTATTGTATTATATTATATTATATATATTTTTTATACCATACCACCATCTACAGGCAATACTTGTCCTGTGACATATGTTGAAAGGTCCGATGCAAGAAATAGACATGCATTTGCAACATCTTCTGCTTGACCGGCGCGTTTCATAGGAATACCAGCTTCCCACCCAGCAACAATTTTAGGATCTAAAATATCCGTCATTTCTGTGCGTATAAAACCTGGAGCAACTACGTTTGATCTAATATTTCTTGAACCTAATTCTTTCGCCACTGATTTAGAAAAACCTATAATACCAGCTTTCGAAGCGGCATAATTAGCTTGACCAGCGTTTCCTTGTACACCTACTACTGAACTCATATTGATGAAAGATCCTTTACGGTTTTTCATCATGATTTTAGAAGCTGCTTTAGTGACATTGAATACTGACTTTAAATTTACATTGATCACATCATCCCAGTTTTCCTCAGTCATACGCATTAACAAACCATCTTTTGTTATTCCAGCATTATTGACAACCACATCAATAGTTCCAAAATCTGAAACAATATCATTGATGAGTTTTTCAGCCTCATCAAATTTTGATGCATCTGAACGATAACCTTTTACAGTAGTTCCAAAAGCCTGAAGTTCTTGTTCTAAAGCTTGGCCTTTTTCCACAGATGATAAATATGTGAATGCTACATTTGCACCGTTTTGGGCAAATACTTCAGCAATTTTTCTTCCTATTCCTTTTGATGCTCCAGTAATTAGAGCTGTTTTTCCTTCAAGTAGTTTCATTCTTATGTATTATATGTAATAAGGGTGCTTGCAAAAATGTTAAAAGTATACTACAATCGCAACACTCGGATCAATTTAATTCGTTAATTCTAAATAATAATTTGAATTAACATTACCCAGGGTCTTTATAATACTCCTATTGTAATGCTAGCAGCTATTCATAAAAATGGCTGTGTTAGGGAATTCTTAATAATAGTATGGTATTTTTGAATAAGTGATTTTAAAAAGTACAGTTTTTTGACAAAAGGATTGCGTTAATATAAAAATCTATATTAAATTTGCATCAATCACGAAGACATGAGTAAAAAAACAAAAAATACCAAAGAGGTAGACGTCGTTTTAATTGGCGCAGGTATCATGAGCGCAACTTTGGGCACACTTATCAATGAGTTAAGCCCAGATATTAAAATAGAGATTTTAGAGCGCTTGGATGTTGTTGCAGCAGAGAGTTCGGATGCATGGAATAATGCTGGAACTGGTCACTCTGCATTATGTGAGTTGAATTATACCCCACAACAAGCGGATGGTTCTGTAAAAATTGATAAAGCAATCAGCATTGCAGAACAATTTGAGGTTTCCAAACAATTTTGGACCTATTTAGTTGATAAAGGGGTCATAACAAAACCTGAAGATTTTATTCGCTCAGTACCTCATATGAGTGCTGTTTTTGGCGAAAAAGATATTGATTTTCTTCGTAAAAGATATGATGCACTATCCAAGAATAACTTGTTTAAAGGCATGGAATATACCGAAGATAAGGCTGTTTTGAATGAGTGGATTCCACTTATGATGAAAGGTCGTCCTGCTGATGATAAAATTGCGGCAACGAAAATGATCTTAGGAACTGATGTGAACTTTGGCGCTCTAACGCGTGATTTGGTACAACATCTAGATGCAAAAGATAATATTACATTACATCTTACACAAGAAGTCCGCGACATTGAACGGAATGACAATGGCACTTGGGAGTTGGAAGTTAAGGATTTGAAAACTGGAGAGAAAAGAACAATTAATGCCAAATTTGTATTCATTGGTGCTGGTGGACATTCTTTATTGCTGTTAGAGAAATCTGGAATTCCAGAATCAAAAGGATATGGTGGTTTTCCAGTTGGCGGACAGTGGTTACGTTGTGTGAATGAGGGTGTTATTAAAGATCATAACGCTAAAGTATATGGTAAAGCATCTATCGGTGCTCCTCCGATGTCTGTTCCACATCTTGATACACGCTATATTGATGGTAAGCAGGCCTTATTATTTGGTCCATATGCTGGTTTTTCTACTAAATTCTTAAAACAAGGTTCTTACTTTGATTTACCTGCATCGATTAAGTTGTCGAATATTAAACCGATGTTATCCGTAGGTCGGGATAATATGGATTTGACTAAATATTTGATTTCTGAGGTGATGAAGAGTCCAAAAGATAAATTGGATGCTTTGAAGCAGTTTATGCCTACGGCAAAATTAGAAGACTGGAAAATTGAGGTTGCTGGTCAACGTGTTCAAGTAATCAAAAAAGATGCTAAACATGGCGGTGTTCTTGAATTTGGAACAGAAGTTGTATCCGCAGCAGATGGTTCTATTGCAGCCTTACTAGGAGCTTCACCAGGAGCATCGACTTCTGTCGCTATCATGATTAAATTACTGAAAAGATGTTTTCCTGAACGTGCAAAAGCAGACGAATATCGCAAGAAATTGCGTGAAATGATTCCTTCACATGGGCAATCATTAAATGATAATGTTGAACTGTGTGAAGCCACTAGAAAGCGTACACATACAGCATTAAAATTAGAGAATTTTAAAGATTAATTTCTTTTCACCATACTTATGGGGTGCTTGAAGTATTATTTACTGTTACAGGCTGAGATTATACCCAATAACAACGATTGCTCATCATAGTGAGCAATTGTTGTTATATACCTGATCCGGATAATGCTGGCGTAGGGATTTTAATTTCACAAATCGTGCATTTATAGCGACTCCCTAAGTGTGTATTGTTTTTATTTTACACACATATTAAATGCAGTTAAATCAAATTTTAAACGATTTTTTTCAGCAGGTTAAAGCTACATCCCTCGCAGAATGGCTAGCAGTAGGCTTTGGTATATTGCAGGTTTGGTTTGCAAAGTCTAATAAACCTATTAATTACCTTTTTGGTATTTCTGGTATTGTGATATCCATTTACGTTTTATATTTCGCAAAACTATACGGTGAAATTGCCTTGAACATGTATTACTTATTAATGAGTATTTATGGTTGGATTTACTGGCAACAAAATAGTAATCATCAACATATCATATCGACTGCATCACGTAAGGATTGGATTATTGTCTTATTAATCTGTATTATAGGATTTACTGTATTCTATTTCGGATTGTTACATGCTACAGATTCAGATGTTCCGCTATGGGATGCCTTGGTATCTTGTACTGCATGGGCAGGCATGTGGTTGCTGGCAAAGCGGAAAATAGAAAATTGGATATTATTAAATATTAGTAATCTCATGGCGATCCCTTTGCTTTATCATAAAGATTTACTACTATTCGCAGCACTGACTGTATTTTTATTTGTGATGGCTTTCTTTGGTTATTTTAACTGGAAGAGAATTCTTAAACATGAACTAACATATGATACTTACTCAAGATCAAATTAATCTGATAAAAGACCAACAACAAGAGGCAATTTCTTTAAAAAGGATGACTGCAAAGCAGTTAGATTTAGCATTTCGTGAAAAGTGGTTTAAAATTTGGGTTCCGAAATCTCTTGGGGGACTGGGATTAACTCTTTTAGATGGAATGAAATTTTTAGAAGAATTGGCCTATCATGATGGTGGTTTGGCATGGACAATAACTTTATGTTCGGGAGCTAATTTATTTGTCGGTTTTATTGATCCGCAAATAGGAAAAGAAATTTTTCAAAATCCGGAAGTTTGTCTGGGAGGAAGTGGACGAGCATCTGGATTTGCAGAAAGAGCGGATGGGGGATATCGTATTCATGGCCATTGGAAATATGCTACCGGTGCTCCGCATTTAAGTCATTTTACCGCCAATTGTATCATTACTGAAGATGGTAAACCTGTGCTCGATAAAAACGGTCAGCAAGTGATCCATTCGTTCTTTTTTGATCGGGATGATGTATTGATTCATTATGATTGGGATACTTTTGGATTAGAATGCACGGCTAGCCATAGTTTTTCTGTTGAAAATCATTTTGTGGGAAACTCTCGCAGTTTTTTGATTAATGAATCTGAAAGTACCTGGCCTGATTTTCTTTATCAGTATCCGTTTATTCCTTTTGCGGAATTAACCTTGCTGAGCAATTTTATTGGGATGTATAATAGATTTATTGATCTTGTTGAAAAATATTATATTTTAAAATCTCAAGATGCAGATTGGTTAAAGGACAAAGGTAAAAATCTGTTTAAACGTTTGGATGAGATGCAATGTGATTTTAATGAACGTAAGCGTCAAATTTATTGTTTGACAGAAGAATCTTGGGGTAATATATTGCTGGGGATTGAAAACGTTGAGATTTATGAGAAAATCGCAGTTACAAGCCGCAGCTTTGTATCAGCTATTAAAAATAATACTGTGGAATTATTCCCTGGCTGCGGAATAGGTGCCGCGCAGCGCGAACAGGAAATGAACATTGTCTTTAGAAATATTTTTACTGCAACTCAACATAGCTTGTTGCAGCAATAAGACGATTTGTAATTCTTAAAATGTTGTAATGGTGGTTATTGATTTTCAATAGCTTTCTTTAAGTTTATTAAACGCACATAGGAAGGACATTTTTCTAACTCTCTGTTCCAGCGATCAAGTGCCGCTAAGTTTGCCTGCAGAAATTTAGGTAAATCAAAGATATGCATATCCACGGTAATTTGTATTTCATTTGGTAATGAAACCGTATTAAAATATTCTTTTAGTTCTTCAATAGTCATGCATCAAAGATAAAACTATAATGTGACAGAAAAAACTTATGAATGTACAATATTGTAGTTTAATCATCTATATTTATAAGGAATACTGTATTTTAACTGCATGATTATAGAAAAAAGTACTCCTCACGATTTGTCTGCACATATGGAATTGTATGAGCAGGCAATTGCCTATCAACATGCTTTAGGAAAAGTGAATTGGAAAGGATTTGAAGCTCGAGCTGTACTTGAAGAGATAAAAAATGGACAACATTATAAGATTGTTCTGGATAATCAAATCGCTTGTGTCTTTTTATTAACAACTTCAGATCCTATTATATGGCAAGAGAAAGACAAAGATCCGGCAATTTATATTCACCGTATCGCTACAAACCCACTTTTTAGAGGTCAGAATTTCGTTATTAAGATTATAGCGTTTGTTAAGGATCTGGCCAGAGAGCGGCGTCAATTCTTTATTAGAATGGATACTACGGCTGGAAATGAGCGATTGAATCAATATTACGAGAAATGTGGTTTTACAATTGTTGATGTAGTTCGTATTAAAGAAGCTATTGATATGCCTGCTCATTATCAAAATAATTCTTTCACATTATTCGAAATGCTGTTATAGCATATTTTGATAAGCTGTTTATGAAGTAAGGCTCACTTCTTTCTGTTAAAAAAACTATAATAAAAGTTTCAGGAGTGGTTTCTTTGCAATTTTAGTTTTAATCCTAATTTTCCTCCCAAGTATGCCATTGGGATATAAGCTATGGTCAAATCTAGTACTGTGTACCATATTGGAGAAGGCAGCATAAAGACACTTGCTACACCACCTGCTAAGAAAAAGACAGCTATTATAAACGCAAAGTTAAGTTTTTTCCCTTTGACTAACCAAGTGGTTATACATGCTCCGACTAAAGTTCCGATGGCATGTGCTAAAAAAGGAAAGACAAAATGCTTTGGTTCAAACATATGCATTGATGCTTTTAGTCCTTCTGTCGTGGTTAGATCTGCACCATCTGGTGGAGGTATGATAGAACTACTGATTGTAATAAATATCATATTAACTATACTGCCAATGACCACGCCCGCCACTATCGCTAATAAATTTCTTAAAATAGTATTCATAAATCGATTTTTAGGAGATGAAATTTATAATCGATGCTCTCTCAATTATCGTATTGATGTTGAAAGTCTAGTAAATTTAACATATTTTCAGGATATTACTTGCTATAAAAAATTGAAAGTTAATCGAACTAGCACTGTCTAAAAATCACAAATTGATTTTAATATATTTAGTTTTTAGGGTATAATTTTTTGAAAGCATTGTATACTGCCTGGTGTACGATCGTTGCATGTAATTCGGTTGGTAAGTAATCAAATGATAAATTGATATTATTGTTTTGCTTTAATGATTGTGAAAACTTTATTGATTCATTATACATTTTTATATCTTCATCTTTATTTGGAACTCCTAAATATACGCGAAGTGTTTTTTGATGTTAGTATTTAATAAATTTGCCGTTTCAAATAAGAGCTTTTGCTCTCCCCACCATAAACTAGGCGCAATAATAATATATTTAGTAAATAAATCAGGTTGTTTTAAGAGTATTTCAGACGCTAATAGGCCAGCTAATGATTCTCCAATAACAGTACGGTCTTTATTAGCGTTATATTTATTTTCCATGTAGGGCTGTAGTTCCTTTTGAAGAAATGAAATGTAAGCTCCAGATTTTCCGTATTGTGGAAAATTCTCTTTTTTAAAACCTTCTTTTTCCAGGAAGTCCAAGTTGGACACTGCAAATGTGAAATCTCTCTTTCTATTCGTATTTTCGATACCGACAACAATTGATTTTGGAAACTGCGCAATCCAGGGTTGTGTATAATAGCGAACGATTCCCACTATATGAATAAAATCTTCTTCTATGCCACCATCTAATATGTAAATTATTGGATATTTAATTGTATCAGCAACATTATATCCTTCTGGTAGATATATGTTTATTTTCCTATTTTCTTTGAGTATTGTAGAGTATATCTGATCAGTTTGCCCGATCGTAATTTTTTTTGAGCAGATAGGTTATTTGCTGCAAACATAAACGCAATGAATAGTTGAATGTATTTCATCAATAGCTGTGTTGTGTTAAAGACACTTATTTTGGTTTTTGCAAAGACAGAAGTAAGTGTATAAAAAGATTGTTAAAATTACGAGATTATAAAATAGCTTTTAAATGATAATCGTGTTTTTTTATTTTAATCTAATTAATCGTTCAAAATTAGCGGAAAACAGGGGTTTTAGTCTTTTAGGATTTACTTTACTTTGTGTTATTAATTTGAAATCTTATTATACACGTTTTACATGACTAGATTGATTATGACTTTGGGCTTATTATTTACTTCTATAATGAGTTTTTGTCAACAACTGGAAGTTAGTATCATCCAAGGAGGGGAAATAATCTCCAGCACTTTTGATCAGTATAAACTTGCTAAATCTCCATTCACTTTTCAAATAAACTCAGAAGGGATGGAAGGCTTTTTAATAGGGGCAACATTGGATAAGGACGTTTATCTCGCAGCATTGGGCATTATTGATCATGAAGTTTCATGGTTTGAAAATACTGGAATGGCAGATGAGCAATTTAATCCAAATCAAACTTTAACGTTGAGTAATGATGTACCAAGTTACTGGTATTTTACATCAGCTCAAGATCATCGGTTTGATCCGAATGCGAAAGGTACTGCTAAAAGTTGGACAGGGAATCGTACTATTGACAAAATCGATATTTTGGAAGCAGATAAATTGATGTCAGTCACAGATTTAACACAACCAATTTACGTCATTTTTTATCAAGCTGAATATGATGAAAATTATAGTTTAGTAGATAAAGAAATAGTTTTTAAAGGTGAATTTACTTTTTTGTAAAAGATGTAATTTTCCTTACTTATGAGCCTTGTAAGTGGTATTGACAATCGTTTTTAAATTATATTATTTATTCGCAGATTTCTTTGTTTTCAATTCCTGTATACAATAATTAAACACTATAAGCATTTGATTGTTATGTATATAAGTAATGAAGAGATTTTTATGGAGAATGATAAAAAAAGTTTGAATGCGCGTGTTGTTCGATACAATAAGCATTACGGATTTTTAGAAAATCCTCAAAAATTTAGCATAGAGAGTGATCCACATCGATTGGTAATAAGAAATTATGCTTTACGTAATAATAGACGTGAACTATATGAAGAATACATTCGAAATCAATATCCAGAAAAAGTAGTAAAAGAATTAGGAGAGTTTGATTCTTGTTTAATGTATTTAAAATTTTTAAATAAGGAAGAAGCTAAAAATTGGTTTCTATCGAATGATACAAAAGTAGTGGAGTCTGATATAGAAGCATTGGAAAATGATGCTATTTTGCGAATGCTTTTTGTTGAAGATGAACAGGATCAAAAGGACCTTTTAAACGCAGAACAATCCTATATTTTAAATCGGGTCACTCCAGAATCAATATTGAAAATGCGTGATAATTTTTGGATTGATACGCGTATATGTTAGTCTTAATAACTATTGATTATAATAAAAGGAGGAAGTTTTAGCTTCCTCCTTTTATTATAATGTATTGAAATATCAGTTTAGAAATTTTATTATATAGCAGGTTCTTTACTTTCTTCAAGATATTTCTCCAGGCTATCATCAAGTTCATCCATCCATGCTGTATGATGAGTTTCTGCTTGAGTTCCATCTATGACCGATGTATAGATTTGATCTCGATAATTTAAAATATTATTTTCCTTGTCCTTTAACCAATTTTTAAACATGCTGCCCACTTTGTCAACATTAAAGTTTGGGTAATTTGTATAACTCATTAGATCTTTGATGTAATTTGTTTGAAAATCAACATGATCTTCTCCTGTTTTTGTAAGTGCTTCATCATCCATCCATTTTTTGATTTCTATAATGCGTTCTTTTTTAGGTGGTAGCGGGATTTTTCCTAGCATGTAATCACGTGCAAACCAAGCTTGTGTATCAAACATATTGAAAGTATAATATTGATCTTGCATTCCTAAAAATATTAAACGTTCATTATGATTAAAGATTACTCCTTTAAACAAGTCATCTGGATATAGACAATTATTGGTTTTTAATCGCATATTATCAGGTAAAAATGGGAATTTATGTTGATAACCAGTACATAATATGACCGCATCAAACTCTTCTTGACTGCCATCTTCGAAGTACGCTATACTATCTTCGAAATGAGATAATTTTGCTTTCTCCTTTATGCCATCAGGCCAGTTGCACCCAATCGGACTTGTTCTATAAGCTATTGTCACAGATTTACTTCCGTGCTTGTAGCATTGTACGCCAATATCTTCAGCGGAATAACTACTTCCGATAAGGAGTAAGCGCTGATCTTTAAATTGGTCAGCACCTCTAAAATCATGTGCGTGCATGACTGCGCCAGGAAAATTCTCTATTCCTTTAAAGTAAGGGAGATTAGGGGTGGAAAAATGACCAGTACCAACCACTAAATAATCGAAAAATTCTTCAAAAGTTTCATTCTTTTTTAGATTATCAAAAATAACTCTAAACTGTTTTTTGTCTTCAATATAATCCACCCATCTTGCAACGGTATTAAATTGGATGTAATCTCTGGCGTTGCTTTGATTGATACGTCCCTGGATATAATCAAAAAGTACTTCTCGCGGAGGGTAGGAGGATATTGTTTGACCGAAATGTTCTGTGAATGTATAATCAGCAAATTCAAGACATTCTTTTGGACCATTAGACCATAAGTATTTGTACATGCTACCATGTAGGGGTTCTCCGTATTTACCAACACCTGTCCGCCAGGTAAAGTTCCACATTCCACCCCAATTGTCCTGTTTTTCGTAGCATTTAATTTCTGGGATGGGATTACCTTTTTTCTGTTCCGATTCAAATGCTCGTAGCATAGCTAGCCCGCTGGGGCCAGCACCAATAATTCCAACTTTAAAATTTGTCATATAATATAATTAACATGTATACTCATCTAAAATAGATGAGTGCAATAATTCGTCTTTAAAATCGAATTTTTAATTCTAGACCATACTTCCAAATGAGTATGCAGATGAAGAGATTTTTTATAATCTCTAAAATAGATGCAAAAGCCAATAAGATACACAACTTATACTTTGTTGCGATAAGTAAATGACTAGAAACTATTTTTCAAAAAAAATATCTGTATGCTGTCAATATGGCTAAGATAACCAAAATTTGGATAGGTATCAAGGATTGGTCACATGTAACTGCTTTATTATTATGCTTTATTATTACGAATTTTGATCGTTGAAATTGTTTTTCATTTTGAGAAATGATCGAGATCAATTTTTTTATTTTGAGCAACTGCTCAGAAATATTGAGATCTGGAAAAGTTTATATATGCTTCAATATAAAATCTACCCTTAGTTCAACAGCTCCTATAGGTACTTCTATTACATTATAACCATTATCAAAATAAGTTTTTTTCATAATTTCAAATGTATAGAAAGCTTCTTCCCATGTTTGTTTTCTTTCATCGTCAGTTGTATAGATCTGTGCCCAAGGAGGAAGTATAAATACAGTGCTATTGTATTTATGGTTTTTGGCATTTTGAAGCATTTCAGTAGGAATTTTGAAGTTAATCATTTCTGCATAACAAAAGGTGTCTACTATACCGCGATCAAAGAAGTAAATGTTATCGTTCTTATTGGATATTGCATGATAGCTTTTTACTGATGCATTAAGCAGTAATAAAGCATATAAATCTTTATTTTTCCAGGGTAAAGCATCTCCTCTTTTTAGTATCTGCTGTTTAATGATTGATCGGGCATCTTCTGCAACCGTAGAATATCCTTTAGACTTTAAAGCATCAATCAAGGTGGTTTTGCCCACTCCAGGCCCCCCTGTGATGACATAAAAGTTATTTTTACGTGTATTCATTTTGTTTTTGTGTATTAATAAATATTATTTTTTGAAGGTAAGTTTTCGTATTGATTATACTGTTTTGTGTGAATAATATCGTAGTGGATAGGATAGTCTTCGTAAAGTTAAGTAAATCATGAAATATGCAGGTTTTTGCAATGGAAAATCTAGGTAGCTTATTTATAATAATGAGCCTTTAGGGGTTTGTGCTTTGATTAAAATGCATCAAGAAGATTATGATTATGAAATGGCTAAAATGGCAGTTTCACCGAGCGCACAAGGGAAAAATATTGGATTTCTACTGGGGCAGGCGGTATTAAAGAAGGCAAAGGAATTAGGAGCGCAAAATTTGTATTTAGAAAGTAATACTATTTTAAAGCCAGCAATTAATTTATATCATAAATTAGGATTTAAAAAAATAGCAGGACGAGATACGTCTTATAAACGTTGTAATATACAAATGGCGTTGCATTTAGATCGTTCATATCAATAGATTGATTTCATTTTAAGTTTTAGAACTGTTGATCGACTTTAATAATTGTATATTATTTGACAGTATAGCTATACTGTCAAATAATCATGACTATGTATGAAGTTGATTCCTAAAAAAAATAATTCGTTTTATTTTTTTGATGTGAAATTTTGATCTAATTATGAAGTTATGATTTAATCATAACTTCCGATTTGCGCGTTTATTGATTACAATTAAAATATGTTAATCGATGTAATTATTCGAAAGACAAACTAATTTTATTAAAACCTAGTCCTTTAAGTAAAGGGGTGAAAACATTTAGTGCATTTGCTCGGGTTTGTTGCAATATGTCTGATTTCTTCACCTCGGTTGCAATCTCCTTTTCCGCATTTTTATAGGCTTCATCTACAAGGTCAGCTTCTCGAAAGAATGCCATTTTGGTATCGTAAACTCGGGAAGATTTATGATCTATCTTTATGTAGCAAATTTCAGGTAAAGGTAAACGCATAGAAACAGAGTCTCCAAAAACTTCAATATCTTCTTGTTTGACTTTTGTTAAATCGATACATCCAACGGCATCTGCTTTTATGATAAGTAGTACACTTGCGTCGGGTAAGAATGTTGTAATATTTTTATGTTCAACAACATCGCTAAATCTATATTTAACCAATTCAAGTTTGCCCATTGCTTCTATTCGCTCGATCAAAAGTTGATGTGTTGTAACTTTTGTAGTTTTGTTTTCAAACTTAGACCATAGCAACCATCCGAAGACCGCAATAATAGCTAATAAGAATATTACTTTTAAAAATCTTGCCATAACTTTATACAATCAATTTATAGACCAACAATTACTATATATATGTAAAATTTTTATTTCATTACGATTTTATGTGATGTATCATGGCTTAACGTATAGGTATATAATAAGCTACATTGGTTATTTGATGTGTGCATATTGTGCATAGAAAAGGTATAGAAAGCCTGTTTGTTTAGTGGATCTAGTATCATCGTATAGTTCGTGTTGTATGATCCTAGGCTAGTCCTTGTGTGGATCTAGTATCATCGTATAGTCCTTGTTGTATGATCCTAGTCTAGTCCTTATGTGATGCTAGTGTGATCATTTAGTCCATGTTGTATGATCCTAGGGTTGTATTTGGGTGGAGGTGTGTGATCATAGAATTGATCGTGTATGATCCTAGATTAACCTATTGTTATTCTTTATAATAGGGTAGCTACATGGTTGAGGATTTTTGTTTATGTATTTTTTGTACTTGTTTTCAGTAATCCGTTTCTATAAAGATTCAGTGCTTCTTGCATGATGTGATTGATCGTAACTAAATCGAAGTCTGCGTTGGGATCAACATAAAAAACTTCATTTTAGAACGATTTCCCGATTGAAGAGCTGGAATATCTAAATGTCTGCCTTCTACCATCATGATATAGGGAATATCTTTTTTTGAATCTATTGACAGATAACAAAATATTCTATTTTTATAGCAGAAACAGGGCATGCCCCATTTCTGCGTTTCTGTTATAAGCGGATCCAGTCTGAGAATAATTTCTTTTAATGCTAGTAAACAACTTTTTATTGGTTCTTTTTTACTGTGATAGTAATTCTCAACTGTTTCAAACATAATGAATAGTTATAGGTATTATTCGCAAATTTCTTTTAATCTTGATAAGGCTTTGGGCCAAGTTTCATCAAAGTAAGATAGGTATTCTTCTGTGGTATCTACTTTAACAGTTACATTTGTTATTCCATTATGTTCTTTAAAATGATAGTTCTCTGTACCTCCTGCCCAGCTTTCGACTGCAGGTCCCTCTGTGATTTCTATATCTCCATCCAATATTCCGTAATGATAAATGGAAACAAATTCATTCGGGATATTTTCTAAAATTTTAGCTACCATACCTTCACGTTTACCATCTTTATTTTGTCCAATAAAGTAAATTTTATCACCTTTATTCCATCCTCCTTCATAATCTGATGTAGGGTTGAATTCGGAAGTCCATAATTTATAGGTTTCTTTATCTAGCATTTTGTGAAATACTACTGAAGCTGGTGCTTGAATGTCGATTTGATATGTTTGGTTTTTCATGATTTATTTTTTTGGAAAATTTGGATCTGCTAATACTTCTTCAATCTGTTTAGTGTGTCTAGCACAGTGAGCGGCGATAAAAGTAGGTTTTGATAACCATCAACTACGCCTGTTGGGTAGTCACTGATGTGATTGCGAAGGTCATCTATATTTGCATTTTTGATGTATAATAAAACAGGCTCTCTAGCTGCTAGAAAGTCCTTTATTGCTACTTTGCTATCTTTATATTTTCCTGTGGGTTGCAGTTCTTTTGGCGCCTGAAATTTTTGACTTCGATCAGTCATCATGTTTATGAGACCTTGATCAGTTGATTTGACTTCATTTTTCCGGTTAGGCTGTGGCGCTTTTCCCAATTCTTTTTTTGCCATTTCAAATAACAGACTTTCTGAGCGTATGATATGCTCTAGACATTGACCTATTGACCATTTTCCTTCTCCAGGACTAAATTGTAGTTGTGCTTCACTTAATCCTGATATGTCATCTTTTAATGATTTCGTTGTGTATTGAAAATATTGGATTAATGAATCAATATTTCCTTGCTGATTTAAAATGACAGAAGGGGCGTTTTGTTCAATTATTCGCGTAACGTTATTTATTACAGCAATTTTATCAGCAGCTTTGGCCATGATAAAGGGAAGAGTTATACTGACACCTAGTGCAAGCATAAATTTTATTAGTACTTTCATTTTTTTTTAATTGGTGAAGTGTGCAAATTCCATTGTTATCTAGTTTATTTTTTTAGATCCTGACGGTAAACCGTTCATACTTGTTTCTATTTCAAATAATTAATTTTAACAATTATAGCTTTATTTTGTTTAGCACTGCTTGCCATAGGACAAGAAATAAAAACACGCGTATTGAATAGTAAAAGTGAAGATTTAAATCAGAGAAAAGATTAAAATAATACTGCGCCATCTTAAATAAAATGAAGGATGTGCTGAATTTCGTTTAAGAATGTCTCTGTATTGTATGATCTTCTAATTATATGTATTATTGTAGCTAGGATAATCCTTATTTTTTATTTGATGAGAATAGGTGCATTCTTAATCTTTGATGAGCGCGCATCCATATTTCACAGGTAAGTCTACACATCTGATGTGGATTCAATTGATTTTTTATACGAAATTATCTGAATTCTACGATCACTCCTATGAGAATAGAGTTCAAGGTCATCTTTTCTTGACATGTAGATTATTAAAATTGATATAATGATCTGGAAACCTGAATGAAAAAGTAGGCCGTGAGAGTGGGATAGATTAGGGTAATTCTCAAATTAATAACGGAGATCGATAATTTAAATGCTAAAAAAGATTGTGGCATTCCTATTTAAATGGCGCAATAATAATTTATTAAAATAAATGAAAATAAAAACCTTAGTTACTTTGAAAGATTTTAGAATTGTCAAATCATGGTTAAATAGTACATATAAAACCTTTAAGTTTGGTCGTATTTGTACAGAGTCTCTACCAAAACGACAAACAGTACTTATTTTAAATAAAACTATAAATTGGCGTAGTCTCGGTCATAGTTTTATTTTTCTCTTTCTTTCGCATGCGACATTGGCGCAAAAAAAACCAGTAGAATATGTTAATCCATTTATTGGAACAACTAACTATGGTACGACTAATCCGGGTGCACAGGTTCCGCAGGGGTTGATGAACGTTTCGCCTTTTAATGTCATGGGGTCATCTTTGAACAAATTTAATAAAGATGCACAATGGTGGTCTACTCCCTATGAATATAACAATAAGTTTTTTACGGGATTTTCACATGTTAACCTGAGCGGTGTAGGATGTCCAGATATGGGGAGTCTTTTGCTGATGCCAACAACAGGCCGTCTTGATGTCGATTATCGGAATTATGGAAGTACTTACAAAAATGAAAGTGCCGCACCGGGTTATTATACCAATTATTTAGAAAAATATGGTGTGAAAACTGAAGCTACAGCGACACTACGAACAGGAATTTCCAGATTTACCTTTCCGAAGGGTAAAAGCCATATTTTACTTAATTTAGGTGAAGGGTTAACGAATGAAACGGGAGCTACGATGCGATTTGTTAACGATCGAGAGATTGAAGGTTCAAAGTTATTGGGATCATTTTGTTATGTTAATAATCAAGCTGTATATCCGATTTATTTTGTCTTAAGGTTGAGTAAGAAACCTTCGGAAAAGGGCTACTGGAAATTTCAGAAGCAAGGAGAAGTTTGGGAAAACGATTGGAATAAGGATGCTGGAAAGTATAAAGTTTTTACAGCATATCATAACGAAATGTCCGGAGATGATATTGGTGCTTATTTAAGCTTTGAAACTTCTGAAAACGAGCAGGTTGAAGTTCAGGTGGGAGTCTCCTTCGTAAGTGTTGAAAATGCAAGACAAAATTTAGATCAAGAACAACCCAAAGGCGGATTGATCAAATAAGATTAGCCGCTTCTAAGAGATGGAATGAAGATTTGTCGAAAATCGAAGTTGAAGGTGGTACTGAAGATCAGAAAACAGTCTTCTATACAGCATTGTACCATGCGCTAATACATCCAAATATTCTTCAGGATGTTAATGGACAATATCCCGCTATGGAGACCCGTCAAACATTAAAAACGTCAGGAAATCGTTATACTGTATTTTCGCTATGGGATACTTACCGCAATGTCCAACCGTTAATGAGTCTATTGTTTCCTGACCGACAAACAGAGATGATCCGTTCTATGATCGATATTTATAAAGAAAGCGGATGGATGACTAAATGGGAGCTGTATGGTCGCGAATCTTATACCATGGATGGAGATCCCGCAATTCCCGTTATCGTTGATGCATGGATGAAAGGTATTCGAGATTATGATCATGAAGCTGCATATGAGGCGTTTTATAAATCAGCAACAACTATAGATAGTACCAATAAAATTCGTCCTGATAATGCTGATTATGTAAAATACGGTTACGTACCACTACGTGCCAAATTTGATAACTCAGTGTCTCATTCAATTGAGTATTTCCTTGCAGACTGGAACCTTTCACAGTTCGCGGCTTCACTAGGAAAGAAAGAAGATGCCAAAATGTTTGCTGAGCGGGCAAAAGGTTATAAGCACTACTATTCAAAAGAGTATGGAACTTTTAGACCTATACTTCCTGATGGTAAATTTCTAACCCCTTTTGATCCTTTGCAAGGGGCTAATTTCGAACCAAATCCTGGTTTTCATGAAGGAAATGCTTGGAATTATACTTTTGCTATTCCACATGATATTCCTGGATTAGTGAAATTAATGGGGGGTAAGCGTCATTTTGTGGAAAAACTTCAAGCTACTTTTGATAAAGGATATTTTGACGTAACTAATGAACCTGATATGCTTTATCCGCATATCTTTTCGGAAATCGAAGGTGAGGAGTGGCGTACTCAAAAATTAGTAACGGAGATTTTAGAAACTCATTTTAAGAATGCACCAGGAGGAATACCTGGTAATGACGATACAGGCACAATGTCTACTTGGGCATCTATGAATATGATGGGGATATATCCGTTATGTCCAGGGAGGCCGGAGTATACGGTTGTAACTCCCGTATTTGATAAGGTGACGATACATTTAGATTCAAAATATCATCATGGTAAAGATAAGTTGATTATCAAAAGGGATCGTAAAGGTGATGCAGGGTATATTAACGGTATTTCAATTGATGGGAAAAAAGTAAAGGGCTTTAAAATTTCTCACCATGATCTTGTTAATAGTAATGAAATTGTAATTACTACTGGAAATCGCTAATTCATGTTTTTAACAGTGAATTATTTAAAAATAGCCTTAGGGCTATTTTTTTTTGATCTGAATATTCCAACTTAGTTCGATAATCTTTATTCTTTTAATAATTTGCATCTTTTCCTTAGCTTCATTCTGAATTTTTTTTAATAACTATTGAAGTTGATATTTTTTTATTGATGACCATATCTGATAAAGTAAAAGTATTTTAGGTGGAAGCATTCATTTTTTATTATTTTGTGACTATAATAATAAATTTGAATTATACCTTTTATATTAAATACTTAACGACATATTACACGTGTAGTTTTTGTGAAAAAAATAACCATAAAGATGATTAGAAATTTAAACATATGCACCTTAGTAAGTCTATTTTTTGCTATTGGAAACATTTACGCACAAAGGAGTACTAAACCTAATATCATATATATTTATGCAGATGATTTGGGGTATGGTGAGATTGAACCTTATGGGCAGCAGAAAATAAAAACTCCTAATCTATTAAAATTAGCTGAGAAGGGGATGACTTTTACACAACATTATGCTAGTACACCTGTATGTGCACCATCCCGTGCTATGCTTATGACTGGTAAACATGGTGGGCATGCTTATATTCGAGGTAATTATGAACTTGGTGGATTTCCTGATAGTCTTGAAGGTGGGCAGATGCCCCTGCCGGAAGGCACATTAACCATTCCTAAGATGCTGAAGCAGATCGGATATCGTACAGCTATGGCGGGTAAGTGGGGATTAGGTATGAATAATACGCCAGGTAGCCCCTTGAGACAGGGATTTGATTATTATATCTCGGTTTTAGATCAGAAACAAGCTCACAATTTTTATCCAACTCACTTATGGGAAAATGATGTGCGATTAACATTGAACAACCCTGTAATGGATGTGCATAAGGCACTTAATCCAGCTACAGCGACTGACGCAGATTTTGACTATTATATAGGGAAGGAATATGCAACTGATATAATGGCTGAAAAAGCACTCAAGTTTATTTCAGAGAATAAGGAACAGCCATTTTTTCTTTATCTGCCATTTACGCAGCCACATGTGTCATTGCAGGCACCTCAAGAATATATTGATATGTACAAAGGTGTTTTTGATGAAAAACCTTACTATGGACAGCAAGGATATGCAGCTACTAAATATCCTTATGCAACATACGCTGCAATGATTACTTATTTGGATGCTCAGGTCGGTAAAATAATGAACCGAATCTCGGAGCTGGGTCTTGATGAGAATACAATCATTATGTTTTCTAGTGATAATGGCACGACATTTAATGGCGGTGTAAATCCAAAATTCTTTAGAAGCGTAGGTGACTTAAGAGGTCTAAAAATGGATGTATTCGAAGGAGGGATCCGTGTGCCTTTTATTGCATCTTGGCCAGGAAATATTTCGGCGGGAGTGAAATCTGATTTTGCATCAGCGCAGTATGATATTATGGCCACAATAGCTGCAGTCACTGGTCAAAAACTTGATAATACCGATGGTATTTCATTATTGCCAACACTTTTGGGGAAAACAGATGAACAACAAGATCATGATTTTTTATATTGGGAATATCCGGAAAACGGAGGACAGATCGCAATCCGTTTAGGGAAATGGAAAGCTGTTAAATTAGATGTCCGTAAGAAAGGCTACAGTAAGACACCTTGGATGATTTTTGATCTTGAAAATGATAGAAAGGAAGAACAAGATTTAGCTGCTCAGCATCCAGAACTAATTAAAAATTGATACTATAGTCGATCATCAACATCAACCAGCACATATCAAAGAATGGGAGTTTATTAATCCAAAATTCACTAAACAGTAATGTTTTAACAGAATTTTCTTACTTTACTTTTGGTCACTTGGGGATTGCGTATTATTTTTCAAGTGACGGAGGTATTTAGATTATAGAAATGAAAAATAAAGAAGAAAAAGCAGAATTTTGGGAATCGGCTTTTGTTGAAAAAAATGAAATGTGGGGTTTCGAACCAGCAAAAACAGCGGTTTTAACGGCTGATTTTTATCAAAGAGCTTGTTAAAAATGTACTTATCCCGGGAATAGGGTATGGTCGTAATGCTCAGGTTTTTAAAGATAAGGGTATGGCTGTTACGGGAATAGAAATATCGAAGACAGCAATCAAGATGGCGAGGGCTCATTATGGATCGGATATGCTGATTTTTAATGGATCTGTTACTGATATGCCTTTTGATCAAATGAATATGATGGTATATTTTGTTATGCTTTAATTCATTTATTGGACAGCCAAGAAAGAATTAAACTAATTCAGGATTGTTATGATCAACTCAAAGTCAACGGATATATGTTTTTTACGGCAATTTCTAAGAAGGCTGATAGTTACAAAAAAGGAAGATATATTGATAAGGATCGTTATGAAGTATTCGAAGGAGTAAAGCTTTTTTTCTATGATGAGCATGCTATTGAATCCGAGTTTAAGCATGTTGGGCTATTTGAGATTGAGGAAATTGATGAAAGTCAACCCTTTTTTTTAATAAAATGTAAGAAATCTAATCATTGAGTTCATTATTTAGTTTCGTAAAACTAACTGCTCATAGTAACGACCTGTCGATTTATCTATTATAAAGAATCCTGTATGTATGAAGCAAGATCGTTATCCATTTTACTTGGACTACTTTTTAGTTGTTGTATAATTCGTTGACGTTCTTCTTTTGTTTTATTTTGACTTAATTTCTTCTGCCCTTGTAACTCATTTACCTCTAACTCGAAGATTACTATACCTTGCATCATTCCCTGTTTGAATTTTTCAGATAGATTATTCCACTGTTGTAAGTAATCTTTTTCATAAAATAAAATCATTTGCTCTAAAGCATTGATTTTAGCCTCTTCATCTGTTATAATTTTTGCATTTCCATAAGCATGAACAGCAATATAATCCCAAGTAGGTACGCTTTCTACTTTATCATAATGTTGAGGAGATATATAAGCATGGGGTTCGGTAAAGATAACTAGCGAAGTATTTTTTGAAATATACGCGACTTGTTCATTATTTTTTGCAAAATGGGCAGTAAGAATAAGTTTATCTGAAGTGTCGTTTACAACAAAAGGTAGCTGTGTAGCAATTGGAATATTATTCTTTGCTGTAATTATGGTGGCAAAGCTATATTTTTTCATGAAAGCAATCTGTTCAGCTTCATGCTCAATTTTAAAATTATTGGGTATAAACATAATTTTATTTTAAATAGGATTTATTATTTAGCATATTTTTTTGATCCTGCAACACAGAGTATGACAGCCATCGTTATTCCTATCATATTAAGACTTACTTTTTCATTCAAAAAAATTGATGCTACGGCTAGTCCAAGAAACGGTTGAAGTAATTGTAACTGTCCAATAGATGCAATTCCTCCTTGAGCTAATCCTTTATACCAAAATATGAAAGCTATAAACATGCTAAAAATAGAGACGTATGCTAGCCCGAACCATGCCTTTATGTCTACGTTTGCAAATGATAGTGGTCTGTAAAAAAATACTAGGGGTATCATAAATGGCAGTGATAAGACTAGCGCCCAGGAAATTACTTGCCAGCCACCCAATGTTTTTGAGAGTTTCGCCCCTTCTGCATATCCTAATCCACACAGTATCACGGCAACTAACATCAGTGAATTACCAAGTGGTGAGGTTGTTATTCCTTGTGCAATAGCATAACCTATTATAAAAAGGCTACCTATTATTGAGAATAACCAGAATAAAGGTTTCGGCCTTTCACCACCTCGAAGCACGCCAAAACTAGCGGTTGCAAGTGGAAGTAGTCCTAAAAATACAAGTGAATCTGCGGATGTAAGATATTGTAATGCTAAAGCGCTTAAAAGAGGGAAACCAATTACAACACCGACTGCAACTATAAACAAAGGAATAATTTGTTTTTGTGTAGGTTTTCTCTCTTTAAAAATTATTAATCCGCCTAAAGCAAGTAACCCAGCAATTGTGGCACGGGAAACAGTTAAAAATATAGGATTTAAATCTAGTACCGCAATTCTTGTTGCAGGAAGAGAGCCACTGAATAATAATACGCCTATAATGCCATTAATCCAACCGTTAGATCGAATTTTTGTTCCATAATTTATAGCTGTTTTTTTCATTAAATTTTCATTTGATCAAAAGTACATGAACATCATTTATGAGCACAGTATCAGTTTTGATTTATTTAATGGATACAGTTATATTTATATTATGAAAAGAGATTTTTTATACGATGAAATTGCTCGTAAAATCAGTAATCAAATTAAAAGTGGCTTATTGCAACCTGGTGATCGTCTCCCATCAATCCGAACGTGCAGTCATGAGCAAGGGGTAAGTGTGAACACTGTCAAACGTGTATTTCTTGAATTAGAAGCACAGTCTCTTATTCAATCCAAGCCTCAGTCGGGTTATTTTGTTAGTCCGGCGTCTTACCTAAAGATTCCATTAACGGAAGTAAGTAAAACTTCACTAGGCATTGACAATGTCGAGCCAAAGGAACTTATTAGTCGTGTATATGCAAATATGGGAAAATCAGATCTGACACTATTTTCTATTGGCATTCCTTCTGGTAATTTGTTACCATTAGCAAAATTGAAAAAAGAACTTATTCTCGCTACAAGGGAATTAAAGGAAGGTGGAACTGAATATGAACCAATAGAAGGAAATTTAAAACTACGAAGAATGATTGCTATCCGATCATTAGCATGGGGAGGGAAGTTACAAGAAAGTGATTTGGTAACGACTAATGGAGGTATGCATGCTTTATCTTTATGTTTAATGGCATTAACTAAACCGGGTGATACTTTAGCATTAGAAAGTCCCTGTTATCCTGGTATTTTACAGCTTGCAATAAGTCTAGGATTACAAGTTATTGAAGTGGCAACCCATCCGATTACAGGAATTGATATCGAGTCTTTAAAAAAAATAATACCAGTTATTCATGTATGTCTCTTAGTACCAAATTATAATACCCCGTTGGGAAGCTGTATTCCCGATAGTAATAAAAATGAAATTGTTCATTTATTAGCAAAGCATCATATTCCAATAATAGAGGATGATGTATATGGAGATTTGTATTTTGGTTCTACAAGACCAAAATGCTGTAAATCTTACGATACAGAAGGAAATGTGCTTTGGTGCAGTTCTATTTCAAAGACTTTGGCACCAGGTTATCGGGTAGGTTGGATTGCTCCGGGCAAGTATAAAGAGCAGATTTTAAAGTTAAAACTCGTACATGCTATATCTTCAACATCCGTGGTCCACGAAGCTGTAGGAAACTTTTTAAAATCTGGACGGTACGACAATCATCTTAGACATCTTCGAAGTACACTATCTGACAACTTTCAGCATTATGCCCAGACTATCGCTTCATACTTTCCGGAAGGAACTAAAATAAGTCGTCCACAAGGAGGACTTGCATTATGGGTTGAGTTTAATGAAAATATAGATACGGCCGAACTGTACGAATTTGCACTTAAACACAATATAAGTATTGCACCAGGCCGGATGTTTACCCTCCAAGATCAATATAATAACTGTATGAGGCTTTGTTATGGACTTCCTTGGAACAACGAATTGCAATTTAAACTGAAACAACTGGGTAATTTTGCCAAAATTCTTGATAAAAAAATATAAATAGTTTGATTTAATATATCGCTAACCCGTTGTGCATTATGATATAGGGCTATAAATAAGATAAATAAGTTGTTCATTACGCTGATAATCAGTAAACTTTTTTTATGCGAGCCGGAGCAGGCTCATGCCTATTTCTTCCATTTCATCAGTTTTACTAAGTGCAATGAGTTTCAGCCAGAATATTTTTGTTACACAACCGGAGGTTCCTCACTTTAATTTTAGGTGCAGCAAACGAAGATCAGATGATTACCAAATTATAACTTTTAACATTATTTGTTCAGTACTTGCTCAGTGATCACTCAGTGATCACTCAGTGTAGACTGTATCAATATTGACTGATTACTGTCTAAAAATTGATTAAAAGTTGCTATTAATTAAAATCTGGTATTAGGATGTTTCCGTTTTAATGTTTATCTTAAATATCTATAAACTAATCAGGTAATTATGGCAATCATCAAAAATGGCGTTAATGGGACTGTTTCCGGGAAAGCAGGTTCTGTTGTGTTTGTCTTAACGAAAACAGGAAATTATGTACATTCTCTCCCTCGCGTTAAAAAGCGAGCACCTACACCTGAGCAACTGCTCAGTAGAACACCGCTTCCAGCAATTGTGAGGTCGCATATTAGTATTAGTATGACTTCTTTGAAAGCTATGGAAAGATGCAAC